>NZ_JBHUQX010000355.1:0-10127 GCF_042674225.1 Streptomyces sp. NPDC056948 | reverse complement strand
GCGGTAGAGGCCGTCGGCTCCGTGCCGGTCGTCGAGCAGCCGGATGCGGCGGACGGCTTCTTCCAGGGCACCCGCGTCACTCGCCCCGACGCGGCGCACGGGGCGCTGTGCCGCCGTGGCGTCGAGGGCGAGGCCGACGGGTCCCAGCGAGGCGGCGGCCACTGTGGCGCCCCCGCTGGTCATGAATGCGCGACGTAGCACGTCGCTCTCCTCGTAGGTGTCGTGCGGGTGGTGCGGGTCGTACGGGTTCTGCGTTTCATACGGCTCGCACGCCCCGCTGGTCTCACTCGTGGCGTTCGCCGGGTTAGTGGTGCACGTCAGGGGCGCGTCCTCGGTGTCGCGCGCCCGGCGTCCGCGTACCGACGAGCGGGGCGCGAACCCCAGATCGGTGAGCGTGCGGCCTGGGAACATGTGCAGGAACACCCGTTCGTACGCGTAGTTGGGGCAGCGGATCTCACCCGCCTCGACGCGGCCGATGTAGCGCGCGTCACAGCTCACCTGCTCGCCGATCTCGAGGGCGGCCCGGCGGATCACCGCGGCGAACTCGGCCGGCGAGCGCTGTCCGCGCAGGTGCCGGAAGGCGAGGTTCGGCCGTGGCGGCCGATCGGGTTGAGACGAGGTCACTGTTGACGACGCCATGGCCGGGTCCTCTCGTGCGAACCGTCGAACCATGCCGGAAATGGGGAGATTTGTACGTGTTGCCCGTACGGCCTTGCCCTGTGTCCGGCGAGCAAGAACGTACCTGCTGTGCCGGAGTCGTCACGCTGGGTTTGGCTACAAACCGGATATCTCATACGTGATCTGCCATGAACTGCCATCCTTTGCGGCTGACTTCCGCCGTAGCCGTTGACGGGCGGCCGCGTTGAACCCCACGGACCGGGAGGCCCCCGACTTCCGACCGCTCGTCCAAGCAGGGGTTCCGTGGTGGAGGCCGGGATGGAGATCAGCCGGATCGACCGGATCAACGATCCTTGTACGCCGCCGAGTACGCCGGCGGCCTGCTGCGATGTCGTGACGGTGCCGGCCCGGCAGGGGCTGGAGGCGGTCGACATCCTGCGGCGCGGCCCCGCGGAGGCCGTCGGGCCCGTCCTGCACGACGACGGGGGCGGCACACTCGGCTTCCTGGTGCCGCCGGGGACGGCCGCTGCGTGGGACATGCCGGGGAGCACCTGCACCGGGACCGACGGTCGCGGCATGACCCTGGCCCCCGAGCCGCCGGTGGAGGGCTCGGACTGGCTGCTGCCGCCCGGGGAGGCGGACCTCGCGACGGACCCCGCGGTCCTGCGCGAGGCCCTGGGGGAGGCGGCCCGGATGATCAAGGCGGCGGACAGCTGCCGCTGAGGCGCCGCAGCGGCTGCCCGGGAGCGTATGCCCTGCTTACCGACCAGACCCCGATAATGACCCCATGGGAAAGTCGAGGAGCGGCCGGCGCAGACAGGCCGACGCGGAGGCCGTCGTCGAGAGCGTCGACGGCGGGCTCGCCGAGCTGATCCCCGACCGCGAGCGGGTCCGCGCCTGGACCCTGGTGATCGACGGAGCCCCGCAGTCGCACGTCGACCTGGACGACCCGGCGTACCTGTCCTTCGAGTACCAGCGCCGGCTCGGGCACGTCATCGACCTCGCCGCTCCGCCCGGCCGGCCCGTGCACGCCGTGCACCTCGGCGGCGGCGCGTTCACCCTCGCCCGCTACGTCGCCGCCACCCGGCCCCGCTCCACCCAGCAGGTCGTCGAACGGGACGCCGCCCTCGTGCAACTGGTGCGCAGGGAGCTGCCGTTGGACCCGAACGCGCGGATCAGGGTGCGCTCCGTCGACGCCCGCGAGGGCCTCGCCAAGGTGCCGGACGGCTGGGCCGATCTCGTCGTCACCGATGTGTTCAGCGGGGCCCGGACACCGGCCCACCTGACCTCGACCGAGTTCCTCGACGATGTCCGCAGGGCCCTCAAGCCCGGCGGTGTCTACGCCGCCAACCTCGCCGACGGGCCGCCGCTGGCCCACCTGCGCGGCCAGATCGCCACCGCCGCCGCCCGTTTCGAGCAGCTCGCGCTGGTTGCCGACCCCACGGTGCTGCGCGGCAAGCGCTTCGGGAACGCCGTCCTGGTCGCCTCCGACCATCCGCTGCCCGTCGCCGAACTGACCCGCCGCGCCGCCTCCGACCCGCATCCCGGCCGGGTCGAGCACGGCAGGACACTCACCGACTTCACCGGCGGGGCCGTGCCCGTGACGGACCTCGCGGCGGTGGCGTCCCCGGCGCCGCCCGCGTCGGTGTTCAGATGACCCCGTACGGCGCGTGACCCCGTACGGCGCGTGACCCCGTACTTCTCTCAGTAGTTCCCGATCTCCACGCGCGGCGGTCCGTCGTGCCAGGTGCAGAACACCGACACCCGGTCCGCGCCCGAGGCGAACTCCACGCGGATCCACGACTCCGTCTTCCACACCTGCATCGACCAGCCCGCCCCGGGGGTCGCCGAGACCAGGGAGGCGGAGGTCCGCCCGAGGTCGAAGACGACCCGGCCGCCGTCGGTGTCGTAGCTCTTGACCTCTCCGGAGGCGGAGGCGGGGGCGGGGGCCCTGGGGGAGGGGCTGGACGGCTTCGTGGGGGTCGGGCTCGGCTTCCTGGAGGCGGGCGGTGCGCTCGGGGTGCGCTGCGGCGGACTCGGCCGCCGCGTCGGCGTGGCCGACGGCTTCGACTTCTGCCTGGCCGCGTCGGCGGCCTTGATGGGCAGGGCGCGCGGCGGGTCGTAGGCCGTGCCCGCCATCACCGTGTGGACACCCCACCACGACAGCGTGACCGCCGCGCCCGTGGCGAGCAGCCAGGCCAGTACGTGTACGAGTCCTCTGCGCATCGCGGCCATACTGCCCCACGAGTCCCACGAGTTGTCCACAAGCGAGAGTTGTCCACAGGCCCGTACCCGGCTGTTCGAGATGGCGTACGGTGCGGCGCATGGCACGTGTACTCGTGGTCGAGGACGACCAGTTCGTACGCTCGGCGCTCATCCGGCACCTGACCGACGCCTCGCACACCGTGCGCAGCGTGGGGACGGCGCTGGAGGCGCTGCGCGAGGTCGCCCATGTCCGCTTCGACGTGGTCATCCTGGACCTCGGACTGCCCGACCTCGACGGGTCCGAGGCCCTGAAGATGCTGCGCGGCATCACGGACGTGCCGGTGATCGTCGCCACGGCCCGGGACGACGAGACGGAGGTCGTCCGGCTGCTGAACGCGGGAGCGGACGACTATCTGACCAAGCCCTTCTCGGTCGAGCACCTGTCGGCCCGTATGGCGGCCGTGCTGCGCCGCGCCCGCTCCGGAGCCGGAGAAGGGGAGCCGACCCCGGTGATCCGGGTCGGCGGCCTGACCGTCGACCCGCTGCGGCGTCAGGCCGAGCTGGACGGTGCGCGGCTCGACCTCACCCGCCGCGAGTTCGACCTGCTCGCCTTTCTGGCCCGCCGGCCCGGCGTCGTCGTCCCCCGCAAGGAACTGCTCGCCGAGGTGTGGCAGCAGTCGTACGGCGACGACCAGACCATCGACGTCCATCTGTCCTGGCTGCGCAGGAAGCTGGGTGAGACGGCCGCGAACCCGCGCTATCTGCACACCCTGAGGGGCGTCGGGGTGAAGCTCGAACCACCGGGGGCGGAGATGCCGCGATGAGGTGGGCCCTGGTCAAGGTGTCGCTGGCGGTGACCACCATGGTCGTGCTCGCCTTCGCGGTGCCGCTCGGACTCGTCATCCGCGAGATGGCCCGGGACCGCGCCTTCTCCAACGCCGAGCGGGAGGCCGCGGCCGTCGCCCCCGCCCTGTCCATCACCACCGACCGCGACCAGCTCGAACGGGTCGTCGCCTCGGCCGGCTCCGACGCCGGGATGGCCGTGCACATACCGGCGGGCGACGGCCAGGACGCCATCGATCTCGGGCGGCAGCGCGCCGCCGACCAGGACATCGCGGCCGTGCGGAAGCTGGGCCGCGCCTCCACCTCCGGTGTCACCGGCGGCTCGACGCTGCTCCAGCCGGTCGCGCTGAGCACCGGCGAGATCGCCGTCGTCGAGGTGTATGTGCCGGAGTCCGAGGTCACCAACGGCGTGGGCACCGCCTGGGCGGTGCTCGCCGGGGTCGGTGTCGCGCTGATCCTCGGCTCGGTCGCGGTCGCCGACCGGCTGGGCGTGCGGATGGTCCGGCCCGCGCAACGCCTGGTCGAGGGCGCGCATGAACTGGGGGAGGGCAAGCTGGGCGCCCGGGTGCGCGAGGAGGGTCCGACCGAACTGCGGCTCGCGGCGGTCGCGTTCAACTCGATGGCCGATCAGGTCGTCCAACTGCTGGCGAACGAGCGGGAGCTGGCGGCCGACCTGTCCCACCGGCTGCGTACGCCCCTGACCGTGCTGCGGCTGAACACCGCTTCGCTCGGTGAGGGACCGGCCGCCGACCAGACCCGGACCGCGGTCGAGCAGTTGGAGCGCGAGGTCGACACCATCATCCGTACGGCCCGGGAGGCCAAGCCGCAGACGGCCGCGGCCGGTCCGGGCGCCGGGTGCGACGCGGCCGAGGTGGTCCGGGAGCGGATGGCGTTCTGGTCGGCGCTGGCGGAGGACGAGGGCCGCAAGTGGCGGGTGGCCGGGGCCGAGCGGCCGGTGCGCATACCCGTGGCCCGCGCCGACCTGGCCGCCGCGCTCGACGCGCTGCTCGGCAACGTCTTCCGGCACACCCCGGAGAGCACCGCCTTCGCGGTCGACCTGCACAACGGCGAGGACGCGGTGATCATCCTCGTGTCCGACGCGGGTCCCGGCATACCCGACCCGGAGGCCGCGATGGCGCGGGGCCGCGGCTCCGGGAGCGACGGCTCGACCGGGCTCGGCCTGGACATCGTGCGCCGGCTCGCCGAGTCGACCGGCGGGGACGTACGGATCGGCTCCTCCGTGCTCGGCGGGACCGAGGTGCGGATCTGGATCCAGCTCGACGGGAGGGCATCGGCCGGCAGGGGGCACCGCGGGGCGGTGCGACGCCGGCGGCCCGGCAGGCTGGCCGCCGCCTACCACCGCTCCCGGTCCTCTCACTGACCCTGCCGGAACGCCCGGTGCACGGGTCGGTCACGTTTCGACAAATGAAGTCGACGGCTCTTGACGCATGACCGGACATACGGCTGTTATTGCGCCACCGTGTTCGGTCAAGTTGATTTCTGGTCGATTACGACCGGGTTTCACGCCACACCCTCGTGGCCGAACCCTGCCCTCAGGAGCCGTTCATGCACGACCTCTCTCCCTCGGGACTCGCTCTCCCCGCTCCCAGCCGCCGCACCCTGCTGCGCGGCGTCGGCGGCGCCGCCCTGCTCGGCGCCGGCATACCCCTGCTGAGTGCCTGCGGCGGCAGTGGCACGGCTGCCGATCCGAAGACGGTCAGTCTCGGGTCGAACTCCTCGGACGCGGTGCCGAAGAAGGCGTTCGCGGAGATCTACGCCGCCTTCACGAAGAAGTCCGGCATCAAGGTCGATGTGAACACCAAGGACCACAACACGTTCCAGGAGCAGATCAACTCCTATCTGCAGGGCGCGCCCGACGACGTGTTCACCTGGTTCGCGGGGTACCGGATGCAGTTCTTCGCGTCGAAGAAGCTCGCCACCCCGATCGACGACGTGTGGCAGAAGATCGGCGGGGACTTCCCCGAGGCGATGAAGAAGCTCAGCAAGGGTGCGGACGGCAAGTACTACTTCGTGCCGCTGTACACCTACCCCTGGGCGGTCTTCTACCGCAAGAGCGTCTTCGCCCAGCACGGCTACGAGGTCCCCACCACCTGGGACGACTTCGTCGCCCTGTGCAAGCGGATGAAGAAGGACGGGCTGGTCCCGATCGCCTTCGGCGACAAGGACGCCTGGCCGGCGATGGGCACCTTCGACCAGATCAACTTCCGTACCAACGGCTACGACTTCCATGTCGAGCTGATGGCGGGCAAGGCCTCCTGGACCGATGCGAAGGTGCGCAAGGTCTTCGACCACTGGACGGAGATCCTGCCCTTCCACCAGGACGGCGCGGTGGGCCGCACCTGGCAGGACGCGGCGCAGACGCTGGTGGCCAAGAAGGCGGGCATGTATCTGCTGGGCACCTTCGTCGGCCAGCAGTTCACCAATAAGGCCGACCTGGACGACCTGGACTTCTTCGCCTTCCCGGAGATCGACCCGGCCTTCGGGCAGGACACGGTCGAGGCGCCCACCGACGGCTTCATGCTCTCCAAGGCGCCGAAGAACAAGGCGGGCGCGGTCAAGCTGCTGGAGTACCTCGGCACCCCTGAGGCCGAGCAGATCTACCTCAAGGCCGACTCCAGCGTGGTGGCCGCCTCGGCGAAGGCCGACACCTCCTCCTACACCGCGCTGCAGAAGAAGTCCTTCGAGATGATCTCCAACGCGAAGAGCCTGACGCAGTTCATGGACCGCGACTCCCGGCCGGACTTCACGTCCACGGTGATGCAGCCCGCGCTGCAGAACTTCGTCCGCAACCCCAAGAACGTCGACAGCATCCTCTCGTCGATCGAGCGCCAGAAGAAGACGATCTTCGCGTCCGCATGAGTACCGACACCACCACCGAGAACCCGGAGGCGGCCGCCGAGCCGTCTCCGGGTACCGCCCCCCGCAAGAGCCCGACGGGCCACCGTCGCCTCCTCACCCGCCGCGACCGGATCACACTCGGTCTGATGGCGGGCCTTCCGACGATCCTGCACGTCGCCCTGGTGTGGCTGACGGCGCTGGCCTCCATCGCCCTGGCCTTCACCAGCTGGAACGGCATCGGCTTCGACTCCATCCAGTGGGTCGGACTGCGGAACTTCAGGGAACTGTTCACCGAGAACCCGCAGTTCTGGCCGGCCGTCGAGCACAACGTCGTCTGGTTCGTGGTGCTCATCCTGCTGCCCACGCCCTTCGGGCTGTTCCTGGCCGTGCAGCTCGACAAGAGGATCCGCTTCAGCCGCGTCTACCAGACCGCGTTCTTCCTGCCGGTCGTGATGTCGCTGGCGGTCATCGGATTCGTCTGGCAGCTCGTCTACAACCCCGACACGGGCCTGATCAACAGCGTCATCGGCGCCAACAAGCCCGGCCACTACATCGACTGGATCGGCGACCCCGACCTCAACCTGTGGGCCGTACTGATCGCCGCCTCCTGGCGGCACGCCGGCTACATGATGATCCTGTACCTGGCCGGCCTGAAGAGCGTCGACCCCGCCCTGCGCGAGGCCTCCGCCCTGGACGGGGCCAACGAGTGGCAGACGTTCAAGAACGTCGTCTTCCCGACGCTGCGCCCGACCAACACCGTCGTCCTGGTCGTCACCATCATCGAGGCGCTGCGCGCCTTCGACCTGGTCTTCGTCTTCAACAAGGGCGCCCAGGGCACCGAACTGCTGTCGATCCTGGTGACCAACAACATCATCGGCGAGTCCAGCCGCGTCGGATACGGCTCCGCCATCGCCGTCGTCCTGCTGGTGATCTCGCTCGCGGTGATCATTCCGTATCTGATCGCCACCTTCCGGAAGGAGCGGCGCGCATGAGCACCGTGAGCGCACCGGTCAAGCAGCGCACCCCGATCCGCCCCGCCCGGATCCTGCTGCACACCTTCCTCGTCGTCACGGCGCTCGCCTGGCTCGCGCCCCTGGTGTGGGCACTGCTCGCGGCGATGCGGCCGTACGCGGAGACCAGCGAGAAGGGCTATGTCTCCTGGCCCGACAAGCTGACCTTCGACAACTTCACCAACGCCTTCGAGCAGTCGGACATGCTGCACTACTTCGGCAACACACTGCTCATCGCTGTGCCGGCCGTGCTGCTGACCCTGTTCCTGTCATCGATGGTGGCGTTCTACGTCAGCCGCTTCGACTTCCGGGTCAACCTGTCGCTGCTGCTGCTCTTCACGGCGGGCAACCTGCTGCCCCAGCAGGTCATCATCACCCCGCTGTACCGCCTGTACCTGCTGATCGACCTGCCCGGCATCACGATGAGCGGCAAGCTGTACGACTCCGCGCTCGGCCTGGTGCTGATCCATGTGGCGTTCCAGTCCGGCTTCTGCGCGTTCGTGCTCAGCAACTACATGCGCTCGCTGCCGCACGAGCTGACCGAGGCCGCCCTGGTCGACGGTGCCTCCGTCTGGCGGCTGTACTGGCAGATCGTGCTGCCCCTGTGCAAGCCCGCGATGGCCGCCCTCGCGACCCTGCTCTCCATCTGGATCTACAACGACTTCTTCTGGGCCATCGTGCTCATCTCCACCGGCGAGAACATGCCGATCACCTCGGCGCTGAGCAACCTCTCCGGCCAGTACTTCACGGACCCCAACCTGGTCGCCGCCGGTGCTCTGCTCACCGCGATCCCGACCCTGATCGTGTACTTCGTGCTCCAGCGCCAGTTCGTCAGCGGCCTGACCCTGGGGGCCAACAAGGGCTGACCCTTCAGCGCCTGGAGAAGATCGGCGTCCAGCGGCCGCTGTAGTGGAGGTCGGCCTTCCGGAAGCCGGACAGCGGCGTCGTGCTCTTTCCGTCCAGGCTCACCAGGACAAGCTGGTTGCGGAACTCGCCCTTGCCGGGGTCGCACCGCTCGGGGTCGCATCGCCATGCGATGAGCGAGTCGTCGTCGGCCCAGGCGAGCAGTTGCTGACCGGGCACGAGCGCGACGCGTTCGCCGTTGCTCGCATCCAGCACCTCGGAAACGATCCGGCCGTCATCGCCTGCGAACTTCCCCGTGACGAGCTTCTTGTCGGGGGAGAGGAGCGACCCGGGAGAGCCCAGTTTCGCCTCGTGTTCCGGAACGGGCACCTCCTTGCCGGCCACGTCGTAGAACACCTTGCCCGTCTTGTTCGCCCAGGGCTCCCACAGCAAGGTGCTGTCGCGGCTCCACATGAAGTCCTGGCGTCCGCCGCGGGCGAGGGACCCGCGGTCGTCCTTCCTGGGCGGGCGCTCGGTGAAGTCCGCCCGTCCGGAGGCGACATCGACGACATAGAAGCCGGTCCGGCTCGGCTTGGGCCCCGGCACCTTCTTGTCGTTCACCCGGTACGACGCGTCCTTGAACAGACCATCCGGGTCGGTGCCGTAGGCGGTTGCCACAAGGCGCCTGCCGTCGGGGGAGAACCGCACGCCGCCCACACCCCGGTCCACCTTGATCCAGCGCTCCACCTTGTCCGTGGCCAGATTCAGCAGTCCGATGCGATCGACCGGCAGACCACGCTCCAGCACCGCGGCGGTCTTCATCCCGGGAGCCACATCGAGCCAGGCCCAGTCGGTCTTCCGGTATCGGCCGGTGGTCGTGCTGAGCAGACTCCACTCATAGGCGACGACGCCGTCCCCCTTCGGCTGCCGCACGGATCTCGCGGTGAAGTACGCCGAGACGGCGACCCTCCCGGCGGCGATGCGGTCCCGCGGTGGCGACTGATCCGGATGCGCCATGACGTCCGGGGCCGGAAGCCCGCGCGCGGACCGCTCCGGCGAACCGTCGTCGCCGGCCGTGGCCAGCGACACCGCTACGCCGCATGCGACGACCGCAGCGACAACGCCGGTCACCACGATGCCTCGGACCGTCTTCATGGCTGCCTCCGGGACCAGATGTTCGCGTTACGACAGCGCCGGCACGGCAACGGAGTGCTCCATGCCGGCGCCTTCACCCTCACGGCAATTGCCGAGGGGATTCCGGTCTACTCGTTGAACCACTCGGACTTCACGTCGTAGCCGTCGCCGTTCCACGAGAGCTGCATCTGGTACGAGCCGGATTGACCGACGTCGTAGCCCTTCTTGCCACAGTTGGAGTCGCCGCCATCGGTGATATAGAGCTTCTCGTTGTAGTTGTTGTCGATCAGACGACCCGAGACACCATGGCCGTCCGCCTTTGTGTCGCAGACCTTGAACATGTCTCCGTCATCGATGAAGGTCATCGTGCCCCGGCCGCCCGGAAGCGAGATTTTCTTGTCGCTGTCGAGAGTGGAGAAATCGGAGGCCTGAACCGTCGACGTGGTGCCGGCGAAGACCGTGGCCACAGCCGCACCGGCCACAGCTATACGGGTGAACGATCTGAACACTGAGCTTCCCTTTCACCGCAGGACTGCGGAGCAGCCCCACGGCCCCCCGCCCTGATCGACATCGACCTTAGACACATGATGATCAAAGCGGGAAACGAATTTAAGT
>NZ_JBHUQX010000354.1:0-10141 GCF_042674225.1 Streptomyces sp. NPDC056948 | reverse complement strand
CTTTTGTGTGCCTTGACCTCCCCAGGAGCCTCCAGGGCTCCCCCATGCCGTCTTGACGGGCTCTCGTTCGCTCGGTACCCAGAAACCAGGGACGTTCCCCGTGCGGCCCTCTGGAGGTGGCGTATGGCGGCATCGGCTAGGCACGAGACGCGGGCCCTGCTCCGCGCGCACCTGTCGGCCGCGTCGTCGTACCGGCACCTCACGCGTCACTGCCCGATCTGCCACCGCCTGCTGCGGCTGGCGATGGAGTCCGCTCCGGGCCGGTCTCAACACCCGCCTGAGCGTGGGGTGCTGGAGCCGGAGGCTCCACTACCGCACCCGCGCCAGAGCTAACAAGCCGATCGGTATGTGACGGGTGTCACCGCATGAGTTTTGGAAAGTGCGGTACTTACACCCCACCTACAACAGGTCAATTTAATATGTGCAATTGCACCCCACCCAGGGGTGTCGCACACAGGAGATCCGACACCCCTCCCCAGACTCCGACAAGGCCGCTCACAGCAGGGCCCGGAGGGCCGGTGGTCAGCGCACAAAAAAGATCGCGCTGGACCCGGCGGAGTCCAACGCGATCTACGACGCACCCTGTTACATGCCTGCGAAGCTCTGACTGGCTTGGGCGTGGGGCCTGTTGGGGCAGGACCCGCGTCGCTTGGAGCTAGGGTTCCGGACGCCGCGGCCAGTGGGGGACCAGCCGGTTTGTCCGGTATTCAATTGTTCAGGCCTCGCTGCGCTGCTGCGGAATGCCCGCGAGCAGAGCGCGGACCTCAGCCTCGCGGTAGCGTCGATGCCCGCCGAGCGTGCGGATCGACGTGAGCTTGCCGGCCTTCGCCCACCGCGTGACCGTCTTCGGGTCCACGCGGAACATGGTGGCGACCTCAGCCGGGGTCAGCAGCGGCTCGGCATCAGGGGTGCGAGCGGTCATGAGCGGCCTCCTCGGGAGAACCGAACCTTCTCGGTTCTTTCCTCTAAATTCTGCACCTTGACCCGCGTTGCCCGAAATGGCGGACGCGAGTCGAGTCGGTTATAGGACGAACGGCTTGTCCTCGGCACTACAACTACACCATCTGTCCAGCCGCGTCGGCCAAACCGATGGAATTACCCCTCCAGGTGTTCATCAGCGACGGAAGCCGATGGACCATGCCATAGCGGACAGTCACGCCGCTGTGACGATCAGTCACAGCGGCGATCAGGAGTCACGAGACCCCCCAAAGCGTGCAATGCTGAGATTCCGCCCATAGTGCAGCACTACGGGACGGAAGGAGCCCCCCGGACTCCTTGTCCTATTTTGGCATGAGGAGGGGCAAGGGGCGCAAGAGCCACGTACGTGTAGTCCGTCACGCTTGGCCTACTTGAGAGGTACGCCCGGATCGGGTCCTACGTCCCTTGTTGACGAAGCTTCAGGAAACGCACAGTCCGCTTCAGGAACTCGGTGCGAGGACAAAACCTCAAATCGGGCGGTTCGTCAAACGTCAGTTCGTGACCGACCGTGAGCCGTCCGTAGGAATCTCAAGGTCAGAGGTCAGTTGGCCGACCGCAGATCCCGCACGGAACGCCACCGCTCCACCAGCCGCCCGTACGCCGCCCCCGCGGCCGTCCCGTCGCCCCGGCGCAGCGCGGCGATCCCCTCGGCCACGTCCGCCGCCGAGTGATCGTCCTCCAGCGCCCCGGCCGGCACGGCGTGCACCAGACCGCCGTAGTCCAGCTCCACGAGCGAGCGCGGGTGGAACTCCTCCAGCCAGCGTCCGACGTCCACCAGGCCGTCGATCAGCGGCCCCTCGTCCATGGCCTCCTTCAGGGCCCGCAGGCCCCGGGCCACGCGCCGCCGGGCCTGGACCATCGGCGTGCGGTAGCGCAGCACGGGCGGGCTGTCGACCGAGGCCCCCTTGTCGTACTCACGCTCCTCGTCGGAGACCAGCACGAACCAGTTGATCGGCACCTGCCAGGTCGCCGTACGGATCCACGGCCGGGCGTCCGGGTTGATCGCCAGCCAGCGCTCGTAGTCCTGGACGGCCTGGCTCCGCAGGAGGGGCGGCAGCACCACGTCCAGGACGGGCTGCGGGAGCTCCTCGGAGAGCTCGTCCAGGGCCTGCCAGCCGCGCAGCCGGGTGCGCCAGGGGCAGACGCAGACGACGCCGTCGACATCGAGCACGAAGGCGTCCTCGCTCTCGTGCACCGGCACCGGGACCGGCGGGGTGGGCGCCAAGTCGGCCAGGGCTCGACGGAGTTCGTCCTGGTACGAGGGACGGTCCGTACGACGCGCGTAGCGGGCCCAGTGACTGCGCTCCGGCTCGGGGAAGGCGGCCAGCGGTTCGTACACGCGCAGGTAGGTCGCGTAGGGGACGATCACCGAGGACACCTTGGGCACGCCTGCTCCCTCCCCCGCGCTCCGTCGCGAAAACCTGCGGAACCCACTCACGAACGCACGGGAAGACTATGCAAATCGTCGCACGGGTGTACTCCGCACGGAGGGGATCCTGTGCGTGGTGCCGCCGACGGGCGTACCAGGCTCTAATCTCATGCTCAACAGCTTCCGCCACCCACACGGAAGCCCAGCCCCACCCGCCGCAACTTACTCAGGAGTCACCACAGTGACCGACGTAGCCGGCGCGCCTGCTGATGTACTGCACACCCTGTTCCACTCGGACCAGGGAGGTCATGAGCAAGTCGTGCTCTGCCAGGACCGCGCGAGCGGTCTCAAGGCCGTCATCGCCCTCCACTCCACCGCCCTGGGCCCCGCGCTCGGCGGTACGCGCTTCTACCCGTACGCCAACGAGGCGGAGGCCGTCGCCGACGCGCTGAACCTCGCGCGCGGGATGTCGTACAAGAACGCCATGGCCGGTCTCGACCACGGCGGCGGCAAGGCCGTGATCATCGGCGACCCGGAGCGGATCAAGAGCGAGGAGCTGCTCCTCGCCTACGGCCGCTTCGTGGCCTCCCTCGGCGGCCGCTACGTCACCGCCTGCGACGTCGGTACGTATGTCGCCGACATGGACGTCGTGGCCCGCGAGTGCCGCTGGACGACCGGCCGCTCCCCCGAGAACGGCGGCGCCGGGGACTCCTCCGTCCTCACCGCCTACGGCGTCTACCAGGGCATGCGCGCCTCCGCCCAGCACCTGTGGGGCGACCCGACCCTGCGCGGGAAGCGGATCGGCATCGCCGGTGTCGGCAAGGTCGGCCACCACCTGGTGGAGCACCTGGTGAAGGAAGGCGCCGAGGTCTTCGTCACGGACGTGCGCGAGGACGCCGTGCGGCGGATCACCGAGCGGCACCGGGACGTGATCGCCGTCAAGGACACCGCCGAGCTGATCCGGGTCGAGGGGCTGGGCATCTACGCCCCCTGCGCGCTGGGCGGCGCCCTGGACGACGACACCGTGCCCGTGCTGACCGCCGAGGTGGTCTGCGGCGCCGCCAACAACCAGCTCGCCCACCCGGGTGTGGAGAAGGACCTCGCCGACCGCGGGATCCTCTACGCGCCGGACTACGTGGTGAACGCCGGCGGTGTCATCCAGGTGGCCGACGAGCTGCACGGCTTCGACTTCGAGCGCTGCAGGGCGCAGGCGGCGAAGATCTACGACACGACGCTGGCCATATTCGCACGTGCGAAGGAGGACGGGATTCCGCCGGCCGCCGCGGCCGACCGGATCGCCGAGCAGCGGATGCACGACGCGGCCATGGCCCGCCGGGCGCGCTGAACCGGAGGCGGATACGGGACTGACCCGGAGGGGTCTCGTACGTTTGGCCGGTACCCGTCGGTGGGCAGTTAGAGAGAACTCTCACTTCTACCGGCGGGTCGACCGCCGATAAGTGGTTAAAATCGCGGTTGACCAGCGAGGACGGGGCGCCTCGAGGGTCCTGGGCGCGGGCACGTCATGCGGGCGACGTACCGTATGGGCGCGGGCTCAGGTACCGTGGAAGCCCTACGGACACGGTCTCTCTGCGGAGAGTCCGTGCCGGACCATGAACGCGTGTCAAGACTCTGGGGCCGTCGAGCCCCGTCGTTGAGGGGGTCGAGCCATGGGGCGCGGCCGGGCCAAGGCCAAGCAGACGAAGGTCGCCCGCCAGCTGAAGTACAACAGCGGTGGGACTGACCTCTCACGCCTGGCTGAGGAGCTGGGTGCATCGCCTTCGAATCCGCAGCCGCCTAACGGCGAGCCGGTGGTCGAGGACGATGATCAGGATGAGGACCTGTACGCACGGTACGCCGACCTCTATGAGGACGACGACGAAGATGAGGACGACCAGTCCTCACAACACCGTCGCGGCGCTTGACCCTGCACTGAGCATTCACCCGGTCGGTGACTCCGGTCACCGACCGGGTTCTGTGCTGCCCGCAGGGTTATGACCCCCGTGCCTCAGCTCGCGTAGTCACCGATCAGTGCGGCGCCGGTGGTGTGCTCACCCCGGTCCGTGATCTCCCCTGCCACCCAGGCGTCCACGCCGCGGTCGGCCAGGGTCGTCAGGGCCACGTCCGTGGACTCCTGCGGCACGATCGCGATCATGCCCACGCCCATGTTCAGGGTCTTCTCCAGCTCCAGGCGCTCGACCTGACCCGTCCGGCCGACGAGGTCGAAGATCGGGGCCGGGGTCCAGGTGGAGCGGTCGACGATCGCGTGCAGGCCGTCCGGGATCACCCGGGCGAGGTTGGCCGCGAGTCCACCGCCGGTGATGTGGCTGAAGGCGTGCACCTCGGTGGTGCGCATCAGGGCCAGGCAGTCCAGCGAGTAGATCTTCGTCGGCTCCAGCAGCTCCTCGCCGAGGGTGCGGCCGAGCTCGTCGATGTGGGCGTCCAGCGCGAGGCCCGCCTGGTTCAGCAGGACGTGGCGGACGAGGGAGTACCCGTTCGAGTGAAGACCGGAGGCCGCCATGGCGATCACCGCGTCACCCGTACGGATACGATCTGCGCCCAGCAGCCGGTCGGCCTCCACGACACCCGTACCGGCGCCGGCGACATCGAAGTCGTCCTCGCCCAGCAGGCCCGGGTGCTCGGCGGTCTCGCCGCCGACCAGGGCGCAGCCGGCGAGCACACAGCCTTCGGCGATGCCCTTGACGATGGCGGCGACGCGCTCGGGGTGGACCTTGCCGACGCAGATGTAGTCGGTCATGAACAGCGGCTCGGCGCCGCAGACCACGATGTCGTCCATGACCATGGCGACCAGGTCGTGGCCGATCGTGTCGTAGATCCCGAGCTGGCGGGCGATGTCGACCTTGGTGCCGACACCGTCCGTGGCGGAGGCCAGCAGGGGACGCTCGTAGTTCTTCAGGGCGGAGGCGTCGAAGAGGCCGGCGAAGCCGCCGAGGCCGCCGAGGACCTCGGGGCGCTGCGCCTTCTTCACCCACTCCTTCATGAGGTCTACGGCGCGGTCGCCCGCTTCGATGTCGACGCCCGCGGCTGCGTAGCTGGCGCCGCCCTCGGCGATGGGTGTCTCAGACATGGCTGATGAGAACCTTCGTGTCGTACGGCAGGTGTTACGGGCCGACTACGGGCGGCGGATCGCGTCGGCGGCGGCCGTGGCGGCCGGGCCGGCGGCCAGCTCGGTCTCGAGGAGCTGCTTGCCGAGCAGTTCGGGGTCCGGGAGGTCCATCGGGTACTCGCCGTCGAAGCAGGCGCGGCACAGGTTCGGCTTGGCGATGGTGGTCGCCTCGATCATGCCGTCGATGGAGATGTACGCCAGGGAGTCGGCGCCCATCGAGGTGCCGATCTCGTCGACGGTCATGCCGTTGGCGATGAGCTCGGCACGGGTGGCGAAGTCGATACCGAAGAAGCAGGGCCACTTCACGGGCGGCGAGGAGATCCGGATGTGGACCTCGGCGGCGCCCGCCTCGCGGAGCATGCGGACCAGGGCCCGCTGCGTGTTGCCGCGCACGATCGAGTCGTCGACGACGACCAGGCGCTTGCCCTTGATGACTTCCTTCAGCGGGTTCAGCTTCAGGCGGATACCGAGCTGGCGGATGGTCTGCGAGGGCTGGATGAACGTACGCCCGACGTAGGCGTTCTTCACCAGGCCGGAGCCGAAGGGGATGCCGGACGCCTCCGCGTAGCCGATGGCGGCGGGGGTGCCGGACTCCGGGGTCGCTATGACGAGGTCGGCATCGGCCGGGGCTTCCTTGGCGAGCTTGCGGCCCATCTCCACCCGGGAGAGGTAGACGTTCCGCCCGGCGATGTCGGTGTCCGGGCGAGCCAGATACACGTACTCGAAGACGCAGCCCTTGGGCTTCGCTTCCGCGAATCGGGAGGTGCGCAGGCCGTTCTCGTCGATGGCGACGAACTCGCCCGGCTCGATCTCGCGGACATAGCTGGCGCCGCAGATGTCGAGGGCCGCGGACTCGGAGGCCACGACCCAGCCGCGCTCCAGGCGGCCGAGGACCAGGGGGCGGATGCCCTGCGGGTCACGGGCCGCGTACAGCGTGTGCTCGTCCATGTAGACGAGGGAGAAGGCGCCCTTGACCTGCGGGAGGACGCGGTGGGCGGCCTCCTCGATGGTCAGCGGCTTGCCGTCCTCGTCGACCTGGGCCGCGAGGAGCGCGGTGAGCAGGTCGGTGTCGTTCGTCGCCGCGACGCGCGGGGTGCGGCCGCCCTCCTGCTTGGGCAGGTCGGCGACCATCTCGGCGAGCTGGGCCGTGTTGACCAGGTTGCCGTTGTGGCCGAGCGCGATGGAGCCGTGCCCGGTGGCACGGAACGTCGGCTGGGCGTTCTCCCACACGGAGGCACCGGTGGTCGAGTAGCGGGCGTGTCCGACCGCGATGTGTCCCTGGAGCGAGCCGAGGGAGGTTTCGTCGAAGACCTGGGAGACCAGGCCCATGTCCTTGAAGACAAGGATCTGAGAGCCGTTGCTGACCGCGATTCCCGCGGATTCCTGGCCTCGATGCTGGAGGGCGTAGAGCCCGAAGTACGTGAGCTTGGCGACCTCTTCGCCCGGAGCCCAGACACCGAAGACGCCACAAGCGTCCTGGGGGCCCTTCTCACCGGGGAGCAGGTCGTGGTTGAGTCGTCCGTCACCACGTGGCACGCCACCGAGTGTAGGCGAGGTCGACCACTGGTCCGAATTGGGGATACCGGACTTTTTGGTGGATCACTGTGCGGCGACGGCTCGCACACTCGTGCCGTTCTCGCTGGTCAGCGTCAGAGTTTGGTGATCGACTCCGTACTTCAGCTTCCCGTCGAAAAGACGCAACAGGGTCTTCTCGTGGGCCATGAGTGAGTCTTCGCACATCATTCGGGTCGTGGCCGGAGGGCCCAGGGTGATATGGCCGTCGCGCACGGTGGCCTTTGCGTTCACCTTGTTGCAGCCGAGGCTTCCGGAGACGGTGCCCTTCTTCTCGTCGAAGGTGAGGTGGGCGCGGCCGTCGGCCTCCGGGGTCGTGACGGTCCACTTGGTGCCGCTCAGCTCGGCGTCCTTGGCCTTGGTGAGACGGACGGCGTCGCCCTTGTCGGTGGTGAGGGTGAGGCGGTCGCCGTCCACCTTCGCCTTGAACTCCTGGTCGGAGAGCGTGCGGGCGAGGGTCTCCTCGAAGGCCATGGGCTTGTTCTCGCAGGCCATCTCCGTGGCCATGGTCTTGCTGAGCCGGACGCGGTCGCCGTCGACGGTGGCGTCGGCGCCGAAGTTGTTGCAGCCGAAGCTGCCCTCGGCCCGGCCCTTGTCGATGGTCACGTGGGCGCCGGTGGGTGCCTTCTGGGTGGTGCCGTCCGCGGTGACGCTGTCCACGCTCCACCGCATGCCGGTCACCGCCGGCTTGTCGGCACCGACCGCACCGCTGCCGCTGTCCGTCTTCTCGCTGCCGCAGGCCGCCATGAGCGGGACGAGCATGGCGGCGGCCGTCAGGGTCATGCGCTGCTTCTGCCTGTCCATGCCACTTCGACGGGGCAACCGGGGGGATCGGTTCCCTTACGTCATCAAGGGCAGGTACGCGTCCAGGTCGGCCCGCTCGCCGCTCGCGCTGACGTGGGCGTCCTGGAGCGCCTGCTTCCAGGCCAGCCGACCGGTCGCCAGCCGGATCCAGGTCAGCGGGTCCGTCTCGACGACGTTGGGCGGGGTGCCCCGGGTGTGCCTCGGGCCCTCCACGCACTGCACCACCGCGTACGGCGGCACCCGCACCTCCGTCGAGCCGCCGGGCGCCTTCGCCGCGAGCGCGTCGGCGAGCAGCCGGGTGCAGGCGGCGAGGGCCTGACGGTCGTAGGGGATGTCCAGGCCGGGGACGGCGGCGTTGAGGTCGTCGGTGTGGACGACGAGTTCGACGGTGCGTGTGACGACGTAGTCGGCCAGGGGCAGGGCGCCCGCGCTGGTGGGGAGCAGCCGGCCGGCGGGGTGCGCGTCGAGGTGCGCGGTGAAGCGGTGCCCGGCGTCGGCGAGGTGGGCGTCGAGGTCCGGGTGCTCCTCGGCGAGGCGGCGGGCGGTGCCGGCGAGGGCGGGGGCGTCGTCGGCGAGGGCGGGGGCGTCGTCGGCTGTGGCGAACGGCCAGTCGAGCAGCCGACCGTCCTGCCGCGCGGGCTCGGGCTCCCCGAGCAGCCGGTCCACGGCGTCCAGGGCCATGGCGCAGTGCACGGCCAGCTCGCGCACGGTCCGGTCGCCGAGGCGCGTGGGCAGGTCCAGCCGGTCGGGGCCGAGGGTGCCCACGGCCCGGCGTATGTTCCCGAACTGGGCGAGCACGGCGGCTCGGGTCTTGGCGGGGTCGTACGCACGGGGGCGCTTCTTGGCCGGGGGCATGGGGGTCAGCCTAGGTGCGGGCTGTGACAGTCGGGGGTGCCTCGAAGGTCTCGCCGTTGCGGGGCACGCCGATGCCGTGCCAGGTGAAGGGGACGCCCCGGGCCGCGTCCGGGTCCGGGCCGTCCATGAGCTGGAAGTGGAGGTGCGGCTCGGAGGAGTTGCCGGAGTTGCCGCAGCGGGCGAGCGGTTGTCCGGCCCGGACGCGGTCGCCCTCGCGGACGGTGAGGGAGCCGCGCCGCAGGTGGGCGTAGGCGGCGTAGGTGCCGTTGCCGAGGTCGAGGACGATGTGGTTGCCGAGGATGCGGCGGATGCCGGACATCTCGCGCACCGAGCCCTCGAGGAGCATCAGGTAGAGCAGGCCGGGCAGTGAGTTGCGGCTGAGGTGGTCGCGCTGCCCGTCTGCGGCCCGTACGACCGTGGCGTCGGCGACCGCGAGGATCTCGGCGCCGAAGGCCGGGAAGTCCTGGGGGCGGCGGGCGAGCGGCCAGAGCCAGTGGAAGGCGGGGCGGGAGCCCGGCTCGGGCTCGGCGAGGATGTCGATGGCGTACGTCTGCCCGTGGGCGTGGATGCCGTGGCTCGGGGTGCGGTCGGCCGGGCTGTTCAGCGCGGACCAGCGGCCGGTCACGGGCGGGGCGACTTCGAGGGGTTCCCGGGCCCGGCGCGGGCTGTCCGGGGCGCCGCCCCACCGGTTGGCGACGGTGACGACGGCGTAGGCGAGGACCAGCAGCAGGCAGTTCCACAGGATGGGGTAGCCCCAGCCGAAGCAGATATGGGCGATCACCAGGCCGATGAAGGTCAGCTGCAGGCCCTGGAAGGCCACCGTGCCGAGCTTGTGTGCGGACATCCCGTCCCCGTTTCCTCTTCCTCGCTGTTACGGCCTGGCCGTCGCCACCGCCACCAGCAGCGGTACGACGCGCTGGGCCGGCACCTCGTAGCGGCCCCGGCCGGTCGTGTGCAGCCAGCCGGTGCCGGTGAGCTGGCGCAGGTGGTGGTAGATCTGGCCGGTCGTGCCGACCTCGTCCAGCTCGGCGAGTTCGGCCGCGGTGCGCCGGCCGCCGAGGATCTCGCGGAGCAGCCGGAGCCGGACCGGGTGGCCGAGGGCCGCGAACGACTCGGCGGCCGCCGTCCAGTCCTCCTCCAGCAGCCCCTCGGTCAGGGCTCCCATCTGCCACGCGTACGGCTCGCCCGTGGGCAGGCGCACGGAGCCGGTGTAGAGGACGCCGCCGTCGGTTGCTCCCAGCTCGGAGAGCTGCTCCCGCAGCCCGTTCAGGGCCCAGAAGTCGCCCCCTTCGAGGCGGGGGCCGGTACTGCGGGCGCCTTCCAGGGCCGTCAGACGGCGTTCCAGGTCGGCGACGCGTTCTTCGAGTTCCACTCCTCCGAGATTACGGAACTACGTAATTACGTGCAAGCGTCATGAGGGCATCAAAAGAACGCCGAGG
>NZ_JBHUQX010000353.1:0-10169 GCF_042674225.1 Streptomyces sp. NPDC056948 | reverse complement strand
CACGCGCGCCGGAGGGGGCGGGCTCGAGCCTGCCGACAGCGACCACACGCACGACTCGCTGTTCAAGAACGCCTACTTCCTCATGCTCAGCACCGGTGTGTCCGCCGTGCTGGGCCTTGGATTCTGGCTGGTGGCCGCCCGCTACTACTCCGAGGAGGCCGTCGGTCAGGGCTCCGCCGCGATCGCCGCGATGCGGCTGCTCGCCAGCATCACGGCGACGACGATGATCGGGGCCGTCGTGCGCTTCGTCCCGCGCGCGGGACGGGAGACCGGGCGCCTGGTGTGGGGCACGTACGTGGCCAGTTCGCTGATCGTGGCGCTCGCGGCCGCCGTCTTCCTGCTCACGCTCGACGCCTGGGGAGCGTCGTACGCCCCCCTGGGCACACCCTTCGCGGGGGCGGTGTTCGTCGCGGCGTGCGTGGCCTGGGCGCTGCTCACCCTCCAGGACGGCGTGCTCACCGGACTGCGCAAGGCGGAGTGGGTGCCCGCCGGGAACGCGGTGTTCTCGGTCGGGAAACTGGCCCTGCTGGCCGTCTTCGCCGGCACGCTGCCCGTCCTCGGCATCTTCGTGTCCTGGGCCGTGGCGATCGCCTTCTCCACCCTGCCCCTGGGCTGGCTGATCTTCCGCAAGCTCATCCCGCGCCAGGCGGACCACGACCGCGAGAAGGAACCTCCGAAACTCCGCGACATGGGCCGCTTCCTGGCCGGGGACTCGCTGGGCGCGCTGTTCAGCCTGGCCATGATCAACCTGTTGCCGGTGATGGTCGCGGTCCGCTTCAGCGCCGCGGAGAACGGCTACTTCTACGTGGCGTACACCGTCGGCGGCACGATGGAGTTCATGGCCATCAACATGGCCTCGTCCCTCACCGCGCACGCCTCGCACGACCCGCGCCAGCTCGCCGACGGCGTCCGGGGAGCACTGCGGCGCATGACGCTGCTGCTGGTCCCGGTCGTGCTGGTGCTGGTCCTCTTCGCCCCGTACATCCTCACGCCGTTCAGCCCGGACTACGCCGAGCACGGCTCGACCGTGCTGCGGCTGCTCGCCCTCGGCGCGCTGCCGCGGGTCGTGGTGGAGCTGTACATCGGCGTACTGCGCGTCCAGGGGCGCACGGGTGTGCTTGCGGCGCTCCAAGGTGCCATGTGCGCCCTGGTGCTGGGCAGCGCGGCCGTGCTGTTCACCCCGGCCGGGATCGCGGGCGCCGGCTGGGCGGTGCTGCTGAGCATGACGCTGATCGCCGTCGTCTCCACGGTCGGGCTCCGCGCGGCACTGCGCCACAACGACAGCGCGCCCGCCGTCCGCACCCCCGCCGACCCCTCCTACGGCACCCGCTGGGCCAAACTCAACGCCACCGCCGGGTACGGCACGACCTGGGCGCGCCGGGCCGCGTACCAGCCCAAGGACGGTGACCAGGACACGGTCACGCTGTTCATCGGCCGGCCGGGGTACGAGCGCGAGGCGTTGCAGGCGGACACGCTGGCGCTGATCGTGCGGCCGGAGGTGCCGTCCCGGGAACCACCGCACGAGCCCGGAGAACCACCGCACGAGGCCGGAGCACTACCGCGCGAGTCCGGAGCACCACCACACGACACCGGGGAACCGCTCACGGACCGGGAGCCACAGGAACGGCGGCTGAGAGGCGCCCTGTGGAGCCTGCTCGGTGTCGCCGCCGTCTTCTTCCTGGCACCGCTGCGCGACCTGCCCTGGCTCGACGACGCCTCCGAAGCGGCACTGACCGGGCGTGAGCTGCTGGAGGGGCTGCCATTGCCCTCGCTCACCGCGGGGGGCCTGCTGCTCGTGGTGTTCGTCGCCGCCCTCACGCTGTGCACCCGGCGCGACCCGTGGCTGCCCGGCACGGCGCTGTACGCCGCCGTGCTCGCCCTGTACACCGCACCGGTCGCCCTCGGGCGGGAACCGCGGCCGGTGGACGGGGCGTTGTATGAGAAGACGGCCGGCTTCCTCGCGGACACGCTGGGGCTCGACGGGCCCGAGCCGCTGCTGCGCTGGGCGCCGCCGGTCTGCCAGTTGCTGTGCCTCGTGCCGCTGTGGCTGCTGCTCGCGAGCGCGGGCGGGCGGCTGACGTGGCCGGGGCGCTGGGGGGTTCTGTATCTCGTCGCGGTCGGCGGCTGGGTGTGGCGCGACGCGCTCGCACCCGTCGCGCCGCCCCTGCTCGCCGTCCTCGTCCTGCTTCTGCTGCTCCGCCGCGCCGCGTCGGCGTGGACGCGCTCCCGCTCCATATCCAACCGACCGGCCGGCGGACCACCGAGCCGCCGGCCCAGCGACTGATCACGATCCAGCGCCGAACCGACACGATCCGGCGCCGAACAGAGTCGAACAGAGCCGAATCGCCAGGGGGGAACCACCGTGCGTCCGCGAGCAACTCCACGGGAGAGATCCGCGCCAGAACCCACACCTGCCCGGGACGAAGCGGACTCGTCGGCTCCCCGCCCCGAGACCTCCAGCCAGTCCTCCAGCCCCTCTTCCTCGGAGTCGTCGAGCCCCGCCCATGAGCCCGTGACGGACCTGTCCGATCTGCCTCCCGTCTGGCCCGGGCGCCGGGCCCTCGCCTGGCCCGGCGTGCCGCTGTTCGCCGCGCTCGCCCTCTGGGTGTACGCCGTGCGGCACACCGATGTCTCGCGGCTCGACGACTACGGCCTGGTCACCGCGCTGCACCCCACTTTCTGGGCGGGCCTCGCGGTGCTCACCACCGGCTTCTGGTTCACCGTGCGCGATCCGCGCCGGCGGGGCGGCTGGGCGGCGGCGTACGTCCTCGGGCTGCTGGTGATGGAGCGGGCCACCCAGGCCGTGGTCTACCCGACCCCGCTGTATGCCTGGGCGTGGAAGCACGAGGCGGTCATCGACCATCTGCTGACGGCCGGCGGTCTGCAAACGGCCGACCAGGTCGGCGACATGGCGGTGTACGACCAGTGGCCGGGCTTCTTCGCCGCCCAGGCCGCCCTGGTGCGGCTGCTGGGCGTGGACTCGGCCGCGATGTTCATGGCCTGGTGGCCCCTGGCCTCCAGCTTGATGCTGCTGCTCCCGCTGCTGCTGATCTACCGCACCTTCACCGAGGACCGGCGGCTGATCTGGACCGCGGTCTGGCTCTTCTACGTCGCCAACTGGGTCGGGCAGGACTACTTCTCGCCCCAGTCCGTGGCCTACGCGCTGCATGTCGGCGTGCTGGCCGTCGTCCTGCGCCGCTTCGGCCGGTCCGCCGTGCGGCGCGGGCAGCCCCGGCAGGCCGTATGGACGGTGGTGATCACCGTCATGCTCGTGGCGATCGTCATCTCCCACCAGCTCACCCCGGGCATGCTGGTCGTCTGCCTGCTCGCCCTGTGCGTCAGCCGCCGCTACCGCGACTGGGTCCCGGTGGTCACGACCGTCGTGATCTTCCTGGCCTGGTGTCTCACGGCGGCGCTGCCCTTCCTGTCCGCCGCGATGCCGGACATGATCCGCTCCGTCGGCGACGTCGGCGCCAACGTCGAGACGGGGTACGGCGCCACCCCGACCGGCACCGGAGCGATCGCGACCTCCTGGGCGGCCCGGCTGCTGTCCGGATCCGTCCTGCTGTTCGCGGCCGTCGGTGTGCTGCGCCAACGGGTGCTGCGGCACCGGGCCCGGCCGCTGCTGCTGATCGCGGCGGCCCCGCTGCCGATGTTCGCGGCCAGCAGCTACGGCAGCGAGATGATCTTCCGGGTGCTGCTCTTCATGCTGCCCGGCGCCGCGTTCTTCGCCGCCGCGGCGCTGCTGCCCAAGGTCCGCACGCTGGCCGCCGACGCAGCCGCGCGGGAAGCCGGCGCCCGGCAGCCCGCCCCCGCCGAGGGCGGGCGACGCCGGCTCGGTGTCTGGGTGCCGCTGGCCGCACTGCTCGGCGGAACCCTGGCGTTCGTCCCGGCCTACTCGGGCAAGGACCGGATCAACTACTTCCCGCCGCAGGAAGTGGCCCTCGTACGGCAGCTTTTCGACCAGGCGCCCGACGGCTCGCTCGTCGTGGCCGCCAACCGCAACTACCCGCTCGCGTACGACTCCTACTGGAGCGTCGACCACTACTGGTTCCTCGACGACGCCCGCAGTCACGTCGACCGGATCGTCCAGCAGCCGGCCGCCACGCTCGCCAGTGACATGGCCGGGGTGGAGCGGCCGGCCCGGGCCTACTTCCTGCTCACCCAGGGACAGTTGGCCAACTCCGAGATGAACGGCCAGCTCACCGGGGCGCAGCTCGACCGTGTCCGGAAGTCCGTCGCCGCCTCACCGCGGTTCCGGCTCGTGGCGCAGAACAGCGCCGGATGGCTCTACGTACTGAAGCAGGCTGGGGGAGCGGAGCGATGACACCGCAGGATCTCGTGGTCCGGATGCTGCCGCCGTTCGGCGGCTGGCTCGCGCTCGCCGCGCTCGCCCTGCCCGGCGGATCGCCGCTGCGGGGTGCCGCGGTCGTCCTCTTCCTGGCCGCGGGCCCGGGCGCGGCGATGGTCAGAGTCTGCGCCCCCGCACTGGGGGCGCGGCCCGCCGAAGGGCCCGTCGAGCGCCGAGACCCGGACTTCGCACGCCACTCCGACCTGCTGGAGCGGCTGATGCTGGTGCTGTTCATGAGCATCGGTGCCGTGATGCTCGTCGCGACCGTACTGATCGCCACGCACACCTTCAGCGCGCAGCGGGTGCTGCTGACACTGACTCTGCTGACCACGCTCGCCGCGTTCTGTCCGCCGCTGCGCGCCTCCCCGCAGCCGAGGACGACGCCGAGTACACCGAAGGGTTCCGCTCAGTGAGGTTCAACCGTCCCCACCGTCCCCACCGACGCCACCGTCCCTTTCGCCGCGATCCGGTCAGGACCGAGCGGCCGGCCGCCGGCCCGTTCGCATCGAGCCGGCGCCGTCTGCTGATCACGTCCGCCACGGTCGTCAGCGCGGTCCTGGTCGGCGTACTCGCCCTCCGGGACGCCTCCGGACCGGACCCCCAAGGAGCCGGTTCCGACGCGGACTGCCGTCCCACGGCACTCCTGGAACCGCCCTGCGGAGCCTGGTTCGGCGCGTTCGTGCCGCACGAACGCGGCGACCTGCCCGAGAAGGTGCGCGCCTACGAGAAACGCGTGCGCCGCGAGCTGGACATCGTGTACACGTACCACGACATGTCGCTGCCCCAGGGCACCCGCCGCGAGGGGCAGCTCCTCACCCCGGAGGAACAGCGCGTCGGCGAGGACCACCTGCTGCTGCTGTCCTGGGAGAGCAAGTGGTGGGGCGGTACGAAGAAGCAGCAGCCGACCTGGAAGCAGATCGCGTCCGGCGAGCTGGACGACAAGGTCATCGACGTCCAGGCCGAGCGCGTCAAGGACTACGGCAAGAAGGTCTTCCTCTCCTTCGACCTGGAGATGGACACCCGCACCCCGGCCAACGGCACCCCCGCCGAGTACGTGAAGGCGTACCGGCACATCCACGACCGGTTCCGCGAGCTGGGCGTCGACAACGTGGTGTGGACGTGGATCACCACCGGCTATCTCGACCACGCCGACGAGATGAAGCGGATGTATCCCGGCGACGAGTACGTCGACTGGATCGGCTACAACCAGTACAACTACTACCGCTGCCACAACACGGGCTGGATGTCCTTCGCGCAGACCCAGAACACCGCGCACGACTGGATCCGCGAGAACATCTCCGACGACAAGCCACTGATGCTCTCCGAGTTCGGCACCGCCGTGGACTCGGCCCGCCCGCAGCGGCAGGCCGAGTGGTACGCGCAGGTGCCCGGGGTGCTGAAGGGCCTGGAGGGCGTCAAGGCCGCCCTCCAGTGGAACTACCGCGACCCCGGACCGCACTGCAACCTGGCGCTGGCGAACGACGCGGCCTGGGACAGCCTGCGCAAGGCGGCCGCCGACCCGTACCTGAACCAGCCGCTCAAGTAGCACACCGGTCAGCCGGGTCAGCCCGCGAACTCGGGCCCGTGCACGACGGCACGGGCCCGCCGGTACCAGCGCCACGCGATCGTCTTCGGCCCGTCGCGGTACGGCGCGACCCGCGCGCCCGCCCCCGCCAGCCAGCCCTCGACGTCGGCGACGGTGTGGGTACGCCGGACGATGAGCCGGGCTATGCGGTACCGCTCGTCGTGATCGGAGCTGAGCGCGTGCCGTACGGCGGTCGCCGTCTCGTAGCCGGCCCGGGCCGACATGGCCCGCACCCGCGGGCTGTTGTAGCCGTGCGGATAGGCGAGGTGGCGGATCTCGTGTCCGAGGGCGTCCTCCAGCACGGCCTTCGACGTGCGCAGTTCGTACGCCAGGTCCTTGCCGGACAGGGTGTCGAGCTGTGCGTGGGTGACGGTGTGGCTGCCGATCTCCATGCCGGAACGTTCCAGCTCCGCCGCCCGGTCCAGCGTCATCATCGGGGCGGGGGGCAGCAGACTGCGGCCGCCCGGGGCGATGGCGCCGGTGGTGAGATAGGCGGTGGCGGGCAGCCCGCGGTCGGCCAGCGTCTCGGCGGTCGGGCCGGGCAGATCGGCGAAGCCGTCGTCGAAGGTGAGCAGCACGGGCCGGGGCGGCAGGGGCGCCCGCCCGGCCAGGTGGTCGGCGACCGCGCTGATCGTGACGGGCGTACGGCCGCTGCCCGCGAGGGCGTCGAGGTGGGCCGCGAACTGCCGTGGCGTGACCGTGAACTCGGCGATCCAGCCGGGCGGGTCGTCCATCACGGCGTGGTACAGGAAGACGGGGATGGCCGGGGCGCCCGAGGGCGATATCGGCCCCTCACCACGCGTACGCGCCGACGTCCTCATCTCGCCCCCCGAACAGTCCCCCGAACAGTCCCCCGAGCAGTCGCGCGAGCAGTCGCGCGAACCGTCGCGCGCAGCGCCCGCCGCGCCCGCACATAGCCGAGGGGCCCGTACAGCATCCCCCTGCGCTGCAACCGCGACAGCCGTCGCGGCCAGGGATGCGTCCGCACGTCGTGGTCGCCCGGCGCCCCGCCCCCCTCCGTCTCGCGTACGGCCGTCAGCGTCCGGGCGTGGGCGAGGCCGCGGGGCAGCCGCGCGAGGAACGCCGGCAGCAGCACGGGGCGGTTCACCAGCACGGCGGTCAGATAGGCGGTGAGCCCGGCGCCGTAGCCGTACGCCTGGGTCTCCAGGTCCTGCCAGGTCTCCCGGTGGTGGTGCCACACCAGTGCGGACGGCGTGTAGCGCAGCCGGTGTCCCTGGGCCAGGACACGGACGAAGCCGTAGAGGTCGTCGCCGCCCCGGGCGGCCGTACCGGCACCGGTGGCCGGGTCGAAACCGCCGACGGAACGCAGCACCGCCGTACGGAACGCCATGTTGGCGCCGGAGCCGAACCGCCCCGCCGTGAAGGGGAACAGCGGTTCGTCGCCCGGCGGACGCGCCGGGTCGTACATCCTTGGAGTGAAGCCTTTCGCGAAGCCGCCGTGGCTCTCCAGCAGTACCTGGGCCGGGGTCGTCAGCCGCGCGGGCAGGATCAGCCCGGTGACGCAACCGAGTCCGGCGTCGGCGGCGAAGGGCGCGGTCAGCTCGGTCAGCCAGCGCGGGTCGGCGACCACGTCGTCGTCGGTGAAGGCGACCACCTCGCCCCCTGCGGCCGCGAGACCCGCGTTGTGCGCGACCGCGAGGCCGGGCACCCGCTCGCACACGTACCGCACGCGCTCGGCGTACTTCCGCTCCACCAGCTCCCGCGTCTCGTCCGTCACCGGCGCGTTGTCGACGACGACGATCTCGAACCGCGGATGGTCCTGCGCCAGCAGCGAGTCCAGCGCACGGGCCAGTTGCCCGGCCCGCTCCCGGGTCGCGACGACGACACTGGTGTACGGAGGCTCACCGGGCGCACTGGGTTCACCGGCGTCCGCGCGCGCGGCAGGAAGGGGCGCACACTCCGCCCGCGCCCGCTCCGCCAGCACAACCCGCGCGTCAGCCCCCTCCGGTACCCGCCCGAGCAGCGTGCCCACGGGCCGCCCACCCCTGCGGACCAGCACGAACACCTCGCCGTGCGTCACCGGCGGGCTGCCCGGACCGGGTCTGAGCACCGCCTCGTCACCGTCGAGGTCCAACTCGGCGACCTGCACCGCCCCGATGTCCAGGAACCGCCGTATCTCCTCCTGCGCACGCGCCGAACGAGCCATGCGCCCCTCACCCCCCACTCGTGTCAGGTACGGCGCAGCCGGGCCGCGCCCTTCAGGGTCCGCGCGGCCAGCGCCGCGAGCCGCGGCCTGCCGCGGACGAAACTGTGCGCGCGGCGCGCCGGCTCGCGGCTCAGCCAGTGCAGCGCCGCGCCCGCCCCGGGCCGCGTCACCGCACCCTCGTACACGGGCAGTTCGCCCGTCTTCAGCGCGTCCTTGTACTCCGCCGCGCCCCGCCCCAGGTCGAGCATGCCGATGCCCTCGGCGGCCGCCGCCTCGGCCATGCGCAGATGCAGCACCAGACCCGGCGAGTACTTCGCGAACTCCGGGTCGTAGGCCGGGAACCAGCAGGCCAGGACGGATGCCGAGCGCAGTCCGAAGTGCGCGGCGACGGGCCGCTCCCCGGCGTACAGCACGGACAGCGTGCCGGCGCACTCCGGTGCCCGGGTCCCGGCCAGCCGTCCCACGAGCCGGGTGATCCACTCCCGTGCGAAGCGGTCCTGCCGGCCTGTCCTGCGGTACTGCGCCGACTTCCACTCCATGAGGGTGCGCAGCGCGGCCGGGTCGCGTTCGTCGAACACGAACCGCGGCTCGCCGGCCTGCCGGCCCAGCTTGCGCTCCTTGGCCAGGGTGGTCTTCAGGAACTTCGGCGACTGGGCGCGCAGCACCGACTCGTACGTCTCGTAGCCCTTCTCCACGTCGATGACGTAGGTGGCGTGCTCCTCGGCCGCGTACCGGACGAACAGCCGCTGCTCGGCCTCCAGGTTGTCGAAGGCGAAGCTCGACACCGAGCACGCCTTGAGGAGCCGGCCCGTGTCCAGGTCCAGGCCCGGCCGCAGGATCGCCCCCTGCGCGTCCGAGACGCCGAGCCCGATCGCCCGGCCCTGGCCCAACGGGCCCCGTTCATGGGGCAGGAAGCCGACCGGCTCCAGCCCCTCGTACACCACCGCGATCCGTGCCTGCGGCCTCACCAGGCCGACGGCTTCGGTGAACTCCGGTTCCATGAAGGGGTTGCGCGGTGCCTCGGAGGCAGCGCGCAGTGCGCGCCAGCGCTCCCTCTCCCCTTCGCCGAGCTCCCCGGGCCCAGCCACGCGAATGCGCCCACTGCTCAACCTGACCCCCCGATCAAGTCCCCCCTGGACACTTGGAAGGTACCGCCCGAGACGGCCTCGCGGGTAGGTAGCGGACCATGTTGTTGCCAACTGGTACAGAGGCCTTCAACCGGGCAATCGGTGTCCACGGCGCGATGAAACGAAGGGGCGCGCTGTCCGTATTCTCAGATCATGGCCGCACCCATCGCATATTCACTCATCGCCACCGACCTGGACGGAACGCTGCTGCGCGGCGACGACACCCTCTCCGACCGGTCGCTCGCCGTGCTCGCGCGGGTGGCGGACACCGGTGCCCAGCACCTCGTGGTGACGGGCCGGCCGGCGCCGCGTGTGCGACCGCTCCTCGACGACCTCCGCTGCACGGGGCTCGCGGTGTGCGGACAGGGCGCGCAGGTGTACGACGCCGGCGCGGACCGGCTGCTGTGGTCCATCACCCTGGACCGGGAACTGGCGGAGACCGCGCTCGGCAAGATCGAGGCCGAGGTGGGGCAGGTGTACGCCGCGGTCGACCAGGACGGGGTCGACGGGCTCACGCTCATCGAGCCGGGCTATCTCATGCCGCACCCGACCCTGCCGGCGGTGCGGGTCGACCGGCGCGACGACCTGTGGGGCGAGCCGATCAGCAAGGTGCTGCTGCGCCATCCCTACCTGACGGACGACGAGTTGGCGGCGACGGCCCGTTCGGTGGTCGGCTCACTGGCGACGGTGACGATGTCGGGGCCCGGCACGGTCGAACTCCAGCCGTGCGGCGTCACCAAGGCGACGGGCCTGGCGCTGGCCGCCGAGCATCTGGGGCTGCGGCCGGCGGACACCATCGCCTTCGGCGACATGCCCAACGACATCCCGATGTTCGACTGGGCCGCCCACGGCGTCGCGATGGCGAACGCCCATCCCGAACTCAAGGCCGTGGCCGACGAGATCACCCTGTCGAACGAGGACGACGGCATCGCCGTCGTC
>NZ_JBHUQX010000352.1:0-10169 GCF_042674225.1 Streptomyces sp. NPDC056948 | reverse complement strand
CCTCCTGGAGGTCCCGCCCCTTCTGTTTCCGTGGCCGGCGTGCGGCCTACGGCTCGAACTTCGCGGCCTACGGCTCGAACTTGTAGCCCAGGCCGCGGACCGTCACCAGGTAGCGCGGGGCTCCCGGGTCCGGCTCGATCTTGGCGCGCAGGCGCTTGACGTGGACGTCGAGGGTCTTGGTGTCACCGACGTAGTCGGCGCCCCAGACCCGGTCGATGAGCTGCATGCGGGTCAGGACACGCCCGGCGTTGCGCAGCAGCATCTCCAGCAGGTCGAACTCCTTCAGCGGCAGGTCGATCTTGGTGCCGCCGACGGTGACCACGTGCCGGTCGACGTCCATACGGACCGGGCCGGCCTCCAGCGCGGCGGGGGTCACCTCCTCGGGCTCACCGCGGCGGCGCAGCACGGCCCTGATGCGGGCGACCAGCTCGCGCGAGGAGAACGGCTTGGTGACGTAGTCGTCGGCTCCTATCTCCAGGCCTACGACCTTGTCGATCTCGCTGTCCTTGGCGGTCACCATGATGACGGGGACATTGGAGCGGCCGCGCAGCTGGCGGCACACCTCGGTGCCCGGCAGGCCGGGCAGCATCAGGTCGAGGAGGACGAGGTCGGCGCCGTTGCGCTCGAACTCGTCGAGTCCGTCGGGGCCCGTGGTCGCGACCGCGACCTCGAAGCCCTCCTTGCGGAGCATGTACGACAGGGCGTCGGAGAAGGACTCCTCGTCCTCGACGACGAGCACTCGGGTCACGGAAGGACCTCCGGGGCAGGAAGCGTTTCGTACGCGGTTGATTCGGGGGATGTGGGGGTGGACCGCCCGGCCTCCTCGTCGAGGCCCGCGCCTCCTGCGCGTTCATCTCGGGCGGGCTGCTGATGTGCGCGGTCGCGGGCCGCACCGGCCTCCGGCAGCCGCAGGGTGAAGGTGGAGCCCTGGTTCTCGGCACTCCACACCGAGACCTCCCCGCCGTGCGAGGCGGCCACGTGCTTCACGATCGCCAGCCCCAGTCCCGTACCACCGGTGGCACGGGAGCGAGCGGGGTCGACGCGGTAGAAGCGCTCGAAGATGCGCTCCTTGTCCCTGTCGGAGATGCCGATGCCCTGGTCGGTGACGGCGATCTCGATGTGCTCCCCGCCGGACGCGTTCACCTTACGGGCGGCTATGCCGACGCGGGTGCGGGCGGGCGAGTAGTTGACCGCGTTCTCGACGAGGTTGCCGAGTGCAGCGGCGAGCTGGCCGCGGTTTCCCCATACGTGCAGGTCGGCGGTGCCGCCCGCGGCCATGGTGATCTGTTTGGTGCCGGCCTGGTGCCGGCAGCGGTCGATGGCCTCGGCGACGAGTTCGTCGACGCGGACCGGCTCGGCGTCCTCCAGCGGGTCGTCGTTCTGCACCCGCGACAGGTCGATGAGCTCCTGCACCAGGCTGGTCAGCCGGGTGGCCTCGATCTGCATGCGTCCGGCGAACCGCTCCACTGCCTCGGGGTCGTCGGAGGCGTCCATGACGGCCTCGGAGAGCAGCGAGAGGGCGCCGACCGGGGTCTTCAGCTCGTGGCTCACGTTGGCGACGAAGTCGCGCCGGACCGCCTCGATGCGGCGGGCCTCGGTGAGGTCCTCCACGAGCAGCAGCACCAGCCGGGAGCCGAGCGGCGCGACCCGCGCGGAGACGGCCAAGGCCTCACCGCGTCCGGTACCGCGCCGCGGCAGGTCCAGCTCCACCTGGCGTATCTCCCCGTCGCGCCTGGTGTCCCGGGCCATCTGCAGCATCGGCTCGACGGCGAGCTTGCCGCCGCGGACCAGCCCGAGGGCGTACGCCGCCGAGCTTGCCTTGACCACGGCATCCGCCTCGTCGAGTACGACGGCGGAGGACCTGAGGACCGACAGGACGGTGTCCACGCCCGGCGGAAGCACCGGGTCCGTGTGCAGGGAGGTACGGGTGGGGCGCTTCTGCTCGCGCTCGCTCCACCGGAACGCCAGCATGGCGATGACACCGGTGAGCACCCCGGCGATCGCAGCCACTGCGGCGACCGCCGCGTTCACGTCCATGCACCCAGGTTAGGCATGGCTCGGGCGCGGGCCACAGCCGTCGGAGTGCGACCTCGAACACTCGTCGCCCAGAGTTCACCTTGGAGCCAGTATTGGTTCATTTGGGATGACGGAAACGGACGCGTACAGGCCGGAACGTGGGAGCGTGGGGTTCGGACCGTTGGTAATACGACGGTCGTACCGCCGGTTGTTCGGTGGGCCCCGGCTCGTTCGGTGGGCCCCGGCCCTCGAACCCCCGACACAGACGCACGAGAGGGAAGCCTGATGCGGGACGCGTACCACGAGGAACTGGACTCGATCAGCGACAGTCTGGTGGAAATGGCCCGGCTGGTCGGATCGGCGATCGGGCGCGCCACCACCGCCATGCTCGACTCCGACCTGAAGCTGGCCGAGAACGTCATCGAGGCCGACCAGAAGGTCGACGAGCTCCAGCACGACCTGGAGGCCCGGGCCATAGCCCTGCTGGCACGGCAGCAGCCGGTGGCGACGGATCTGCGCATCGTCGTCACGTCGCTGCGCATGTCGGCCGATCTGGAGCGCTCGGGCGACCTCGCCCAGCACGTGGCGAAGCTCGCGCGCCTGCGCTACCCGGACCGCGCGGTCCCGAGCGACCTGCACGCCACCATCCTGGAGATGGGCCAGCTCGCCCAGCGCCTGATGGCCAAGGCCGCCGAGGTGATCATCACCAAGGACGTCGACCTGGCGCTCCAGCTCGAGCAGGACGACGACGAGATGGACCTGCTGCACCGCACGCTCTTCCAGCACCTGATGGACGACCGCTGGAAGCACGGCATCGAGACGGCCGTGGACGTCACGCTGCTGGGCCGTTACTACGAGCGGTTCGCCGACCACGCGGTCTCGGTCGCCAAGCGCGTCGTGTACCTGGTCACGGGCGAGCACGCCGACGAGCTCCAGACGGATGTGCAGCCGGAGATCCAGGCGGTGGCGCCGGAGGCGGAGAGCGCCTGAGCGGGGAGCAGGGCAGGGGGTCGGGTCGGCTGAGGCCGGGCGGGCCGGGGGGCGGGTGAGGATCGGCCGGGGCGCGCGGAAGCCTCAGTGCGCCGTTGATGCGCCCAGCGGAACGGGCATCCAATGGGCACAGGCACCAGCCTCGAGGAGGAACCCATGGCCGATTCCCCCAGCACCACGCCCGACCCCACGCAGGAGCGCGAGACCGAGCAGCCCGCCGAGATCAGGAACCTGACCCTGATCGCCGCGTGCGGCTGCGGCTCGGGCTGCGGCTGCGGGTGTCAGTCGGGCAGCCCCTGCCAGTGCGGCTGAATTCTGTAGGGCTCCGGAGGTTCGCCTCCGGGGCCCTACGGCGTTGAGGTCGCCCCGGTGCTCGTACGGGCGGAGCATGGACTGAAGGGTTCGTACGGAAGGAGGCGCGGGCCATGGCCAAGTTCATGGATGTCCACCACAGCATGAAGGGCATCACGGAAGAGCAGTTGCGCGAGGCCCACAACGCGGACCTCGCCATTGAGGGCGAGGAGCGCGTCCACTTCGAGAAGGCCTGGGCGGACCCGGAGTCCGGCCACGTCTACTGCCTCTCCGAGGCGCCCTCGGCCGAAGCGATCCAGCGCGTTCACGAGCGCGCCGGGCACAAGGCCGACGAGATTCATCCGGTGCCGTTGTCGATTCAGTGAGGTGAGGTGAGCGGCCGGCGGCAGAACTCGGTCTCGACAGCGGCGTCCTCCAGTCGCTGCTCGCCCCAGTCGCCGTTGCGGTTCATGGTCATGACCTGCCGGCCGTCCGCCGAGGCGAGGGTCCGGGTCGCGGAGCCGGGGATCATGCCGCCGTGGCCCCAGGCCCAGCAGCCCTCCGCGAGCTTGAAGTGCCGTATGCCGAGTCCGTAGACGTCCTGCGGACCGCCGTGCCCCTTGTCCCCGTCGACAGGGACGGCGTCGAGCAGTTGCCGCTGCTGTGCGGGCAGCAGCAGCTCACCGGCGAGCAGGCTGGACAGGAAGGTGTTCACATCGCCGACCGTGGAGATCATCTGGCCTGCGGAGAAGGCGACCGTGGGGCTGAACTCGGTGACGTCGCGCACCTTCGCCCCCGGCCCGTCCTCGAAGAGCGTGGAGTAGTGCCGGGCGTGGGGTGAGGGCAGTCGGGGCGAGGTGCCCGGCACGCTCGTGCCGTGCAGGCCGAGGGGCCGTATGACGAGGCGCTCGACCTCGTGCGCGTAACTGCGGCCGGTGGCCTTCTCCATGACCATGCCGGCGAGGACGTAGTTGGTGTCCGAGTAGTCCCACCTGCCGGGGCGGCCGGGCCTGCTGCCCTGCTCCGGCTGGAAGTTCGGCGGGTGGGCGAGCGCGATGTCCACCAGGTCCTCCGGGGACCATCGGACGTGCCGGTTGCGGTCGAACTCGTCGCCCGCGTACTTGGCCCGGAAGCCGGCGTCCATGTTGTAGTCGAAGATCCCGCTCGTGTGGTTGAGCAGGTGCCGCACGGTGATGTGCCGGGGCCGGTACCCCTTGCCTCGCACCACCCCCGGCAGCCACGTGGCCACGCTGTCGTCCAGCGACAGCTTCCCCTCGGCTTCGAGCTTCAGGAGCACGGTGGCGGTGAAGGTCTTGGTCACGCTGGCGATACGGAACCTGTCGTGCGCGTTCCGCGGCCGCTCGGAACCCAGCTTCCGGACACCGGCCCGGCCGTCCCACACGCCGTGCCGGTCGCGTACCTGGGCGATGACGCCGGGGGTGCCCTGGGCGACGATCTCGCTCAGGACGGCCTGGGTCTTCTGATGTGCGGCCTGGCCTTTCGCCTGGCCTGTTGCCTGGCCCTTTGCCTGGCCTGTTGCCTGGCCTGTTGCCTCTCCCTCTGCCGGTAATCGGGGCGGAGGGGGATGGGACGGACCGGCCAGGGCGGTGGTGGCGACGGCGAGCGTGGCAAGACCGGCGAGGGCGGTGAGGAGGAGACGCGACGACTTCTGCTGTCCGTGGTGAGCCATGGAAACAGCTCATCAAGCGCCGTGTCCGCACACCATCGGGAACATCCCGGAACGGGATCAGGGGCCGGAGGCGGAACCCTCGGGGACCTGCCCTAGGGCCTCCGCGGCAGGCTCCCCCTGCTGCTTGTCCCCTTGCTTCTCCTGCGTCGTCTCCCACGGCAGCCGCCGCATCAGCACCCCGTATCCCAGCCCGGCCACCGTCCCGACCACCGCGCACAGCCCCCACAGCCACTCCGCGCCGACCCGGTCGATGACGAAGCCGGACAGCAGCGGGGCGACGAGGGCGGCGACGGACCAGGACATCGTGTACATGCCCTGGTAGCGGCCGCGTCCGTGCAGCGGGGAGAGCCGGACGACCAGGCCGGTCTGCGTCGGGGCGTTGACGATCTCGGCCAGCGTCCAGACGCACACCGTGAGGGCGATGACGCCGACCGACCCGGCGAAGGCGGTGAGCGCGAAGCCGTACCCCGCGAGGAGGGAGGAGAGGACGAGCAACCGGCGGGGGTCGCGGTGCTCGATGAACCGGGTGACGGGGATCTGGAGGACGACGATCAGTACGCCGTTCACGGCGATCGCCATGCCGTACTCGGCCGGCGTGAACCCGGCCTCACCCATCGCCACCGGCAGCCCCACCGCCCCCTGCTGGAAGATCAGCGCGACGAGGAAGGACAGCCCGACGACGCTCATGAAGCGCCCGTCGCGCAGCACGGTGCCGAGGCTGACGGAGTCGTCGCGGTCGGCCTTGGCGCTCACCGTCTCGGCCGGCTCGGCCCTCTCGGCCGGCTCGGCCCTCTCGGCCGTCTCGTTCGTCTCGGCCGGCTTCGATTCCGGCAGCCTCAGGAAGACGAGGATCGCGCAGGCCATCGTCATGCCGGCCTCGATCAGGAACCCGGCGCGGTAGCTGACCTCGGCGATGAACCCCGCGGCCATGGAGGAGACGGCGAAACCGAGGTTGATGGCCCAGTAGTTCAAGGAGAAGGCGCGGATACGGTCCTCGGGCCGCACGATGTCCGCCATCATCGCCTGCACGGCCGGCCGGGAGGCGTTGCTCGCCATGCCGACGAGGAAGGCGACACCGGCGATCGTGACCGGGTCGCGCACGAACCCGAGGAGCGCGACGGACACGGCGGTCGAGGCCTGCGCGATGAGGAGCGTCGGCCGCCGGCCCAGCCGGTCGGCCATCACCCCGCCGCCCAGCGAGGAGATCACTCCGCCGAGCCCGTGCAGGGCGGCGACCAGACCGGCGTACGTGGCGGAGTAGCCGCGGTCGAGCGTCAGGTACAGCGCCATGAAGGTGGCGACGAAGGCGCCGAGCCGGTTGACGAGCGTGCTGGTCCACAGCCACCAGAACTCACGGGGCAGCCCCGAGACGGTCTCCTGGACGGCACGTCTGGCGCGGACGGCGTACGGCATGGACTCCCCCGGATGTAAGTGGCGCGCATGGGAGTCACAAATTACGAGGGCCTGCTTGACGGCGGCCACTCAATTAACAGATCCGGTCAAGCGTCCGCCTGCCGGGCAGCCACGCGAACGGGCGAATGCGTGGATTACGCTCTGGGGCATGGCCGACGCACCGTACAAGCTGATCCTCCTCCGCCACGGCGAGAGCGAGTGGAACGAGAAGAACCTGTTCACCGGCTGGGTGGACGTCAACCTCACCGCGAAGGGCGAGAAGGAGGCGACGCGCGGCGGCGAGCTGCTCAAGGACGCCGGCCTGCTCCCCGACGTCGTGCACACGTCCCTCCAGAAGCGCGCCATCCGCACGGCGCAGCTCTCCCTGGAGTCCGCCGACCGCCTCTGGATCCCGGTCCACCGCAGCTGGCGCCTGAACGAGCGCCACTACGGCGCCCTGCAGGGCAAGGACAAGGCGCAGACGCTCGCCGAGTTCGGCGAGGAGCAGTTCATGCTGTGGCGCCGGTCCTACGACACCCCGCCCCCGGCGCTGGACGTCGACGCCGAGTACTCCCAGTTCTCCGACCCGCGCTACGCGACCCTCCCGCCGGAGCTGCGCCCGCAGACGGAGTGCCTCAAGGACGTCGTCAACCGGATGCTCCCGTACTGGTTCGACGCGATCGTCCCGGACCTGCTGACGGGCAAGACGGTCCTGGTCGCGGCCCACGGAAACTCGCTGCGCGCCCTGGTCAAGCACCTCGACGGCATCTCCGACGAGAACATCGCGGGCCTCAACATCCCGACGGGCATCCCGCTGTCCTACGAACTCGACGCGGACTTCAAGCCGGTGAACCCCGGGGGGACGTACCTGGACCCCGAGGCGGCTGCTGCGGCTATTGAGGCGGTCAAGAACCAGGGGAAGAAGAAGTAATTCGACGTCCCTTAGGCCCCCGACCTGCGGTTTCTTCGCGGGGCGGGGGTTTTTTGGTGTTGGTTGGCCATCCCTGGTCCTCAGAGGCCACTCCCGAAGAGCGGGCTGCGCCGGGCCTGCCGGTACTCCTCGTAGAGCCGGTCCCCGGTCACGCAGCTGCCGACGGCCTCGCCGTTGTCATCCACGGTCCGGCAGTCCCGGCACGCGGGGCAGTGCAGCAGCATGCGCAGGTACGCGGCTCGCTCGGGGGCGTTCGGGCACTGGTGGTCCTCGTTCTCGTAGTGATCGCACAGGGTGCGGACGGACCGGGCGAGGCGTTGCGTGTGAGCGACCTGGGCAGACAGGCTGCGGCCGGGCTGGACACTCAGCCGCAACCGCGCTTCCCCGACACAGAACAACGCACAAGCCCTCGCCACGCTCTCTTCGGGCAGAGCCAGCGCCGCCGTCTCGACCTCGGGGACGGCCAGTGTGAGGTGTCCGTGCAGCTGGAGCGTGAGCGTCTCCAGCCTGTCCTGCGGGGGCACCTCGGTGTCCGTCGCGCGGAACCGGTCCGCACAGGCACGCATGGTCTCGAGGTCCAGCGGTGGTGCTGCCTTGCTCTTGGGCGTGGTCATGACTCGTCCTCGTCACCGAGGCAGCGACCCGCCATCGCGAGAGCCAGCACGTCGACCGCCATGCCCAGCCGACCCGGCCGGACGAGGGGCACAGTCCAGTAGGACGCCCGCGTCTGCTCATCGAATGCGGTGCGGTCGGCTCGCGGCACTCCGAGGTACGTGCCCTCGCCCAAGCACTCCGCGACCGGCGTGCACCACATCTGTGCGGTGCCGGGCGGTACGAGGGCGTAGTAGCGGCGGAAGCCCGGATCGTGAATGACCGGGGCGCCGCTGAGGCACCGGGCCAGCCGATCGCTCACCGTGTCCCGATCGGCGCTCGCGACCGCCCGATGCACGACCCGCTCAGGCAGACGAACCGCCTCGAAGACCCTTCCCAACGGAATCACGGCGAGCTTCGCGGCACCGCTCCACTCTCCACGCGCGGTGTCCGGTGACGGATGAGCGGATGCCAGCCACCGCTCGACCATCCCGCAGTCCGGCGAACTCACCGGGGATGGGCAGGAGACCCCCGGGAACCTAATCTCTGTCATGTCGACGCTCCTCAGCAGCGTTGGCCACGCCCCGGGACCGGTCGCACGGTCGCCGGGGTCCTTGCAGGAAGACCCTTGCGCCAGGCGCCGATTACTCCCATCCCAAGCCCCATAGGAGCGCCCTATATTGGAGCTATGGGGGACTTCCGCACGGACCTCTGGTCCCATCCCGCACTCGCCTCAGCCGTCACCGAGGAAGACTGGGGCCAGGTCTTCCGCACCTACCGCAAGCTCACCGGCCTGAGCCAGACCAAGCTCGGTGAACGCATCGGCCTGGTCCAACCCGACGTCTCCGACATCGAACGCGGACAGCGCCGAGTCACCTCGCTCGAAGTGCGGCAGCGCATCACGGCCGGGCTCGATATCCCACCGTTCCTGCACACTTCGGGGGAGCAACCGAAGACGGCACCGGTCCCCGCGCTCTCCCTCGCCGGCCCCGGCCCCGACGAAGACCTCCTGGCCCGCGTCACCAGCGTCGTCGACACGACACACCGCGTGGACGCCCCCACCCTGGACTGGCTGGACCGCCTGCTCGCCGAACACCGCCGCGCAGAGGACGTGATCGGCTCCCGCCCCCTCGTCGAGGTGATGCGCCGACAACTCCACACCGTCGTCGACCTCTACGCTGCCGCCCGCGGCCCGCTCGCCGACCGCGTGGTCCGCCTCGCCTCCGAACACGCCCAATTCCTCGCCTGGATGGCCCAGGACCAAGGCCGGACGGCCGCCGCACTGGCCTGGTACGACCGCAGCCACGAATGGGCCCTGGAAGCCGGCGACGCCGACATGGCCGCAACCACCCTCAGCATGAAGGCCCACATGGCCTGGTCCGGCGGACGCGGCACCCGCTGCGTACGACTCGCCGAAGCCGCCCGCTGGTCCGCCCCCGGCACATCCCTCGGCGTCCAGGGCATGGCCGCCCAAATGGCCGCCCGCGGACACGCCCTCAACGGCGACGCCGACGACGCCGAACGCCACCTGGACGACGCCCAGGCCCTCATCAGCCGGGCCGCCGAGCACCCCGAGGACGAGCCCCCGTGGATGTACTTCTACGGCGAAACCTGGTTCACCCTGCAACGAGGCATGGCCGCACTGCACCTACGGAACTGGCAGACAGCCACCGCCCACCTCACAACCGGCCTGAACGCCCTGCCCGACGAATACCGACGCGACAGAACCTGGTACCAGTCCTGCCTCACACACGCCCTCGCCGCCGCAGGTGAAGCAACTCAAGCCCTCACGGTAGCCACGACGACCATCCCCGACGCCTCAGCCATCGGCCGCCCCCACTCCTGGAACGAACTCCACACCACAGCGGCGGTTCTCCTGCGACGCCGATCCAACGAAGGACACCAACTGGTCGCCGCACTACGAGAACACGACTGAGAAGGCTCGGGCGCCACGGCTACCACCAACTGAGTTACAACCTTCTCTACAGGTTCAAGCCCGGCTGCGCCGACGCCCGCCCACAGGTGGATAGGCCCGGGGGTCATGAGTCGTCGAGCACCCGATCTGTGCGGCCCAGGTTCACAGACGATGCCTCCGGCGGGGGATCGGCCGGCACCGGGTGGGAGGGGGCGCCGTTCCCGGCTGCGGGCACATCGTGGCGAGCATGGTGGGCTCCCATCCCGTCCACCATCGACCCAGGCTGAGCCGAGCAGACGCGGTTCATGGCGTCCAGGTCGTTCGTACAGTGGCGCGCTCCACCTGGACGCCAT
>NZ_JBHUQX010000351.1:0-10172 GCF_042674225.1 Streptomyces sp. NPDC056948 | reverse complement strand
TGCGCCGGCTCTATCAGGACGTCGGCGCCTGCGTGTATCCCGTAATGCTCCTCACCCCTCTTGGAGAAACACGTGAATCGAGAAGCCGAGCGGTGACAGGCAGGCACGCGCAACGACGTCAGCCTCGGGCGCACTGGCTGTTCCTGGGGATGCTGTACGCCGCGATCGCCGCGGCACTGCTCTTCCAGGGCTGGACAGCCCACGAGGTCGACGCCGCCAAGGCCCGCCGGCCCTGCGTCACGCCCGCTCCGCGAGTGCTGCACGAGGCAGGGCCGGTGCTGCGCCTGAGAGGGGGTTCGGTCAAGTCCGCGTCGATGCCCGCTCGCACGGTGGCGCTCACCTTCGACGGCGGACCGGATCCGGTATGGACCCCCCGCATCCTCCGTCTGCTGCGCGGACAGGGTGCGCGTGCGACCTTCTTCCTCCTCGGCTCCGAGGCCGGCCGCCATCCGGAGCTCGCGCGGCGAATCCTCACCGAAGGCCATGAAATCGGATTGCACACCTACTCCGGTGCTGTCCTCGGTTCCGCGTCGCAGAGTCGCGCCGGTATCGAATTGGCGCTCAACCAGAAGGCACTGGCCGGCACCGCGGGCGTCACCACCAATCTGCTGCGGATGCCCGGAACCACATCGGTGGACACACTGTGCGGTGCCGAGTGGCAGGCGGCCCTGCGCGCGGGCGGGGACGGATATCTGCTTGTCACCGCCGACCGGCGGTTCGTCAAACCGTCGAAGGGCGTGGTCCGGCAGTTCGATCAGTCCGAAGCCGCCTACCGACAGGTCAAACGGCTGCTCCAGGCCCGTGATGCCGACAGGTTCACCACCGTGACGGCGGGACTGGGGATCCGCTCCGCCAACAGTCCGGCCCCGCCGGCCCAGCGGCTGCAGGGCATGACTCTGATGTGGATGGACACCGCCAGCCACGCGGTCGCGGACTGGACGCTGTGGGTGCTCGCGATCGTGGGCGGACTCGGCACGCTCCGCCAGCTCCTCCTCGTCGTCTTCGCCCGCGTCCACGTCCGGCGTCTGGGTCGCTTCCGCCCCGGCTCGCCGTGGCTGCGGGGAGTCGATGAGCCGGTGACGGTCCTCGTTCCCGCGTACAACGAACAGGTGGGCATCGCGTCCACCGTCCGTTCGCTGCTCGCCTCCACCCACTCCCCTCTTCAGATCATCGTCATCGACGACGGGTCGACGGACCGGACCGTGGAGATCGTGAGGAACATCCCCGACCCCCGTGTCACGGTGGTCCGTCAACGCAACGCGGGCAAGGCCGCCGCGCTCAACAACGGACTCGCCCGCGCGAGCCACGGCATCGTGGTGATGGCCGACGCCGACACCCTCTTCGAACCCGATGCCATTCACCGGCTCATCCAGCCGCTGGCCCACCCGGCCATCGGCGCGGTCAGCGGGAACATCAAGGTCGGCAACCGGCGCGGGCTGCTCGGCCGGTGGCAGCACCTGGAATACGCCTGCGGGTGCAATCTCGACTTACGCATGCTCGAGGTACTGGAGTGCATGCCGACGGTGCCCGGGGCCATCGGCGCCTTCCGCCGCGAGGCGCTGATGGGCGTGGGCGGGATCAGCGAGGACACCCTCGCGGAGGACACCGACCTGGCCATGACGCTGTGGCGAGCGGGCTGGCGGGTGGTGTACGAGGATTCCGCGATCGCCTGGACCGAGGTCCCCACCACCCTTCGTCAGCTGTGGCGGCAGCGCTACCGCTGGTGCTACGGCACGCTCCAGGCGATGCGCAAGCATCGCCGCGCCATGCTCGAAGTGGGGGTCGCGGGGCGGTTCGCCCGGCGCGCTCTGACGTATCTCGCCGTCTTCCAGGTCGGGCTGCCCCTGTTCGCACCGGTCGTCGACATCTTCGGCCTGTACGGGGCTCTCTTCCTCGACTCGGCATGGGCCGGCGCTCTGTGGGCCGGCTTCCTCGGTCTGCAGGTCGCGTGCGCCGGCTACGCGCTGCGGCTCGGCGGTGAGCGGATGAGCGCACTGTGGGCGGTGCCGCTCCAGGTTCTCGCCTACCGGCAGCTCATGTATCTGGTGGTCATCCAGTCGCTGGCGACTGCCGTGTTCGGCTCCGGTCTGACATGGCAGCGCATCAGGCGAACCGGGACCGCCGTTGAGCAATTGGGCGGAGACCTCACGAACCAGGCCCTGCGATGGGACGCGGACGGGAGAGCCGGGAACCGCGGCTCCCGCCGTCTTGGGCCAGGTCATGCGCAGTTGACCAACGGACAAGCGGTTCCGGGTGCCGTGCCGGCGCGGAGGAGGCCCCATGCGTGAGCGGTACGACGACCGGCCGCACACCGGCTCCCCCCGCGACGAGGACCTGGTCGCCGGCGCTGTCCTGGGACGCGTGCGGGAGACAGGCAGACGTCCGGTGTCCCGGGCGCAGCGGCACCGCGGCAGAGGACGAACAGGCGCCCCACTCCGGCACCGAAGGGCGCTGCGCAGGGTGCTGCTCCTGATGCTCTCGGCGCTGCTGCTCACACCCCCGGGTGTCTGCCTGTGGGCCGATACCAGGCTCAACCGCGAGGTGGATCTGGGCGGAATCCCCGACCGGCCACCGCGAGGGACGGGCACGAACTACCTCATCGTGGGCTCCGACAGCCGCGAAGGCCTGTCCTCTCGAGCCCGGCGGGAGCTGCACACCGGAACGGCCGAGGGTCGCCGTACGGATTCGATGATCCTGCTGCACACCGGCGCGCACGGCACGACCATGGTCAGCCTGCCGCGTGACTCCTGGGTCGTCCTCCCTCCGTACACCGAGCCCGAGACGGGGAAGCACCACGGTCCGGCACCGGACAAGCTGAACGCCGCCTTCTCCATCGGCGGTCCCGAGCTGCTGGTACGGACCGTGGAACGCAACACCGGCCTGCGTATCGACCACTACGCCGAGATCGGCTTCCGCGGCTTCGTCGACCTTGTGGATGACGTGGGGGGCGTACGGCTGTGCCTGGACCGCGACATCAGGGACGAGAAGTCCGGCGCGAACCTGCGCGAGGGCTGCCACAACCGCCATGGCGCCCAGGCCCTGGCCTTCGTCCGCCAGCGCCATCAGGAGCGCCGGGGTGATCTGGGCCGTACGAAGAACCAGCAGCGTTTCCTCGCCGCACTCGCCGACAGGGTCTCCCAGAGGGACGTCGTGCTCGATCCGTCCACGATCTACCCGGCGACCCGCGACGCGCTGGAGACGCTGGTGGTGGACGAGGACATGGAGCTGTGGGATCTGGTGAGACTGCTGCGCGCCATGGAGGGCGTCTCGGCTCCCGGCTCCGGGGCGCGGATCAACGTCCCGGTCGCCGCTGTGGGCGTGCGAACCACCAAGGGCAGCGCCATCAGATGGGACTGGGAGAAGGCACGGGAACTCTTCACCGCGCTGAGGAACGACCGGCCGCCGGGCAGAAGGTAAAGACCAGGGAAAGAGGCGGGATGCCTCCCTGGGTGGCCTGTCAGTTCAGGTACCGCGAGGGCACCGATCGCGCCGCCGCAGCACCGCGAGGCGGCGCCGCGGAGCTGGGAGCGAAGCAGCTTCCCCTTCACTCGACCACCCACATGAGGAGACCCACGAATGCCATCCCACAAAGCGTTCCCCCGCAGAACCGTGCTGGCAGGAGCAGCCGCGACCGGCGCCGGAGCGGCGCTGTGGACAACGCTCGGTCAGTCCGGCGCCATGGGCGCGTCGAAGGCCGCTACGGGTGCGTACACGATCCGCTTCGACAGGTCCCCACGGCAGACCATCTGGGGCCTGGGCTTCGAGATCCAGTCGGACTCCATCGGGTCCGGCAACAACGGCATGAACGACAAGGTGATCAGCGGCGTCCCGTACGACCTGACCGAGAGCGAACGCGACCGGTTCTACCGGCAGATGCTCATGGGCGGCGGCGACCGGGGCTTTCGCTACTGCCGGCTGGCCATGGGGCTGTACCACCGGGGTCTGGACCCCACGAGGAAGCACATCGTCGACCGCTACAAGGGCCAGACAGATCTGCTGGCCGACATGATCAAGCGGACAGGAATCGAGGGTGTGTCCGCGGAGTACTGGTCGCCCGCTCCCGGCTGGAAGAGCAACAAGTCCTACATCGGCGGCAAGCTCGCCTCGTTCTCCCCCGAGGCCCTGGGTGCCCTCGGCGACGCCATGGTGGGCGACTTGGACCACCTCGCTGCCCGGGGCGTGCCGATCTCCATGTGGGGCCTGCAGAACGAGCCCCGCGAGGCGACCAAGTACTCGTCCTGCAAGTACACGCCCGACGAGTATGTGAAGGCATTCAAGGCCGTCGCGCCCAAGATCAAGAAGAAGTATCCGAAGACGCTCATCATCGCGGACAGTCAGGATGGCTGGAAGGGAAAGATCGGCGCGGCGATCAAGGCGGACCCCGACGCCGTCCGTCACGTGGACGCGTGGACCTTCCATCGTGTGGGGACGCCGAGCACAGAGCAGATAGAGGGCGACTTCACCTCCGGCCGCGCGGGCAAGCCCGTGTTCAACAACGAGTTCGAGTACCTCCATTACGGCAGCGTGACACCCCTGCACACCATCCGTACGGCCCAGTCGATCATGAACTGGATGACGTTCCAGAACGCGCCCTCCTGGTTCTGGCTGCACGCTCTCAAGCCCACGTCCAACGAGGAGGCGACCGGCTACGCGCTGGGCTACTGGCGCTCGCCGCACGGCAAGCACCTCGACCGGTTCCCGGACCTGAAGCCACGTCACTGGACCTTCAATCCGCTGAACTGGAACGCGGTGGCAGGATTCCTTCGGTACATGCCGTGGGACTCCGTCCGCTACCACGTCGACGAGCCGCCGAATGCCGACGGCAAGCCGGACCCGCTTCACCGCATCATGGCCTGGCAGACCCCCAAGGGCGATCCGGTCTTCGTCGTCACCAACGCGTCCAAGAAGGATGCGTTCACCTACACCGTCGACACCCGGAGCCGGGGAACTTTCACGGGCCACCGGTACGGTCCGCGCGCGGAAGCGAACAACGTGAGCGTCGACGGCCAGAAGGGACCGAAGCTCACCCTCACCGTTCCTCCGCTGTCCATCGAATTCTGGACTCCGGGCTCATGAGCCCGACAAGACGGTCTCACAACGACAACGCGCCCTTCTCGCTGAGGCGTTGAAGACCGCTCTCAGCCCCGCCGGTGTCCGCTTCGGCCACGCCGGCGGGGCGCTTCCGTTCGAGGAACCGATCGCCGACGGCCGCACTCACGTGTCCCGGATCCGACGAGCCACAGGACGAGGGTCTCCGTCGCGGAGGGCCAGCGCCTTCATCTGCCGGTAGCGTCCGTCGTTCCACCAGCCGAGCAGCATGCCCGGCAGTTGTCGTCGGAGCCCGGCGTCGATATCGGTGAGGTTCCGCTCCACCCGGCCACAAGGGCGGCAGTTCGGGGGATGCTCGGTCATGGTCGTGCCCGGTGCGCGGGTGGCCAGGACCACCTGCTCCCGCGCGTAGGAGAGGCACGCCGGGCGGTCGATGACCGCTCGTTCGTATGCGGCCAGGTAGAAGTCCCGAAGAGAATGACGGGCCTTGTGCCCCAGTGATCTGACCCGGGTGGACGAGACGCCCAGCACGTCGCCGATCAGAGCGGGATCGTCCTCTTCCACGGCGATGTGCCACAGTGCCACCTGCCAGCGCACAGGAAGACACCGGAAGGCGTCGTACAGCGCCGCGGGAGTCGCGAGGGGCCACGCGCCGCCCGACGCGACCCATTGCAGGAACTCCGGGGTGGCCGCATCGGCTCCGGGATCGGCGTTCCAGGCCTGGACGGCCACCGTACGCGCCGTGGCGAGCAGCCGGATCCGGTTGATCGCCAGCGCGTCCTCTCGCTCGGCCGCTTCGAGGACACGTCGGAAGGTCTCCTCCGTGGCCCGCTCCACTGTGGCGTGATCCATGAGGCAGGTGCTCAAGTAGCCGCATACCGCGGCCTGGTGACGTCCGACGAGGACGCTGAGCGCCTCACCGCTGCCCCGGCAGACACGATCCACGACGAGTGTGTCGCCGACCGCGGCCCAGCGCTGCCGCAGTGCCATCAGCTTCAGGCACTCGAGTGCCGCCCGAACGCGTTCGCCTGTGGCGGTGGTCCCCGGATGACGTATCGAGCCGACGCCGCCGAACCCGGGGCCGCCACCCGCCGGCACCTCGCCTCGGCGTGTACCGACGGTCGGTCGGTCCTGTTCGGCCGGCGAGGACCGGCGGCGGGTGGAACGGCGGGTACGTGCCTGCGCTCGGGTCATGAGCTGGTGTCCTTATGGGTCGTGAGCCTGCTCCGGATCATGTGAGGTAGGTCCTTGCGCCACCGCTGACGACCAGGGAACCGTGCTTCAGGCTGAACCGCACTCGCCACACTTGACGGTCGTCGCTCTGGTCACAGGCCGCCTGGGTCTCCCGCGCCGAACCGGGTCCGGGGGCGCGCAGGCAGAAGCCGGTCGCCGAGTTGCGCAAGAGCACCTTGGGGCCCAGGAACTGAAGCTGCGCCCAAGTCTGGCCGGCGCTGCCGTCGCAGCCCCCGCCCCGCACCGCGGAGCCCGCGTGGGGCGCTGCCGGCTCAAGACAGCGCCCATCGGGGACGGAGCGCAGTGTCGTACGAAGACCCTCCAGGAGTACTCGCTCGGCCGTGTCCGTCGACGGCGCGACCGGGCGGGAACGAGAAGGTGTCGGTTTCTCCGTCGGGAGGTCCGGCGAGGGCTGGGGGGCGGGGGTCGCGGACGGTGACAAGGCTGACGCCGACTGAGGCGGTCGCGGCGCGGGCAGCGGTGTCTCGGTCGGAGCGAGCAGGAAGTAGCCACCGATACCGAGGGCGGCCGAAGTGCCCACCGTGACCGCCCCCTTGACGAGGGCGGCCGTGGAGTGGCCTGCCCAGGCCGGGATGGGCTCCCCGGCCGCCGCCCCCTTTGCGATGAGGACTCTCACGCTCTCGTCGAACAGAATCGCTCCCGGCAGCACGGCCCTCAGCCGGGAGTTGAGGTCGGTCAGGTCGAGAAGGGCCTGGCGGCAGTGGCCGCAGTCGGCCAGATGACGCTTCAGTTCTCTGCCCGGCCGTCTCGCCTTGCGTCGCACGACGGCCGCGAGGAGCCTGCCGTAACGCCCGCAATCCTCCACGCCGTTGTCGTGCACATGGACGCCGAGGTAGGCCTCGCGCAAGCCCTCACGGGCCCTTTCGGCCAAGGAGGCGACTCCGCTCGCGCTGATGCCGAGGCGGCCCGCGACCGTGGCGGTGGGCTCGCCCTTCACGGCCGTGTACCACAGCACGGCCTGCCAGCGCTCGGGCAGCCGCTGGAAGCTCTGCACGACCAGGTGGTTCTCCTCCTGGTCCAGCGTCAGCTCCTCTCCCCCGGGTGCTTCGTCGACCCGGTCCTGCACCTGACTGCTCGGCTGTGTGCGGTTCCTGTCGGCGGCCCAGTCCACGGCCATGTGACGGACCGCCGTCAGCAGGTAGGGCCGCCATGGCCCACGAGGGCCGCCACCCTTTCGAATCGCGTCGATCGTTCGCGTGAACGCCTCGGAGGTGAGGTCGTCAGCCGTGTAGCCGTCTCGGCAGAAGGACGCGGCAAAGGAGCGGACGGCCCCGCGGTGGCGTTCGTACAGCTCCGCGAGCTGCTCGTCACCGGACTCGCCGCGACGCAGGGGCGCGGCCAGTTCCTCATCCGTCCAGTTCACGATGGAACGTTTCTGTGCTGTGGACATCAGCATCTGGCTTCCCCTTGGAGAGTCCTGGGCGGACTCGTGGACGAGAACGACGGAGACCACGGACGGTCTCATCTGTTCGCGCGTGCGAACTCCATTTACTTCCCTGGTATGCAGGGGCAGGGCAGCCGTGCGAGCGCGGCCGGAGACGAACGGCCACCGCGCCCGTCGTGCGCCCGGCCGGCCGCTCCTCATACCGGGTCGGCCCCGACTACCCCTTGCCGCCCCTGACCGGCCGGTCACATGTCTTGAGGTCCGGCTTGTCCGGGCACGCCACGGCGACGAATCCGCCCTTTGCCGGCACCCGGACCATGAGGGTGTCCGCGCTGTCCACCCGCTGTGTCTCGCGAACAAGCCCGTCCTTGCCGTCCCGCACCGTCTCCACCAGCCAGCGACCGCCGCCGAGGAAGTCCAGCCGCGTGCGCTCCGTGTGCGCGGCACCGGTCAGGTAGGACCCGAGGAACCATCGGTCCCCGCTCTTGCGCGCGAAAGTCGCACCGCTTCCCGGCCGGCCGGACAGCAGCCGGGTCTCGTCCCAGACGGTCGGCACCTGCGCCAGGAAGCGCTCCATCTCGGGGTGCTCGGAGTAGGTCTCCAACGATCCGGCGAAGTTCTGCATGCCCGATTCAAGGACGACGGACAGCGCCAGCTCGGCGGCAGTGGAGTGCGGGTGGCTCTTCCGCTGGAGAGCCATGGGCGTGTAGTCCGCGGATCCCACGACGTTCCGGGTGAAGGGGTACGTCGCCACGTCCCTGGCGGTCGGTCCGTTCCTGCGGTACTCGGCGCCCAGTACCGCTTCGAGCGTCATCACATGGGGCCACGTGCGCTGCATGCCGTTGGGCACCGTCGAGCCGTGGAAGTTGACCAGCAGCTTGTGGTCGGCGGTTGCCCTCAGGACCTCGTCGTACCACTTGAAGCGCTGCTGGGACTCGGAGCCTATGAAGTCGATCTTCAGTCCGGCGATGCCCCATTCGTTCATCCGCGCGAGGACGGTGCCGCGCTCGGCCGCGGTGTCCAAGTCGGTCCACGGCATCCACGCCAGGATCCTCACCCCGCGCGAGGAGGCGTACTCGACGAGCTCGGGCATCCACTTCTCGTCGGCCCAGCCGTCGTCGACCAGGGTGTACGGCCAGCCGTGGGCGGCGCTGTGGTCCACGAACTTCTTCTGGGCCTCCAGGCTGCGCTGCACGGGCCTGGCCCCCGCCAGCCAGGACCAGGCCACCTTGCCCGGGCGGATCCACGAGGTGTCCTTGATCCGGGAGGCCGGGGCGATGTCGTCGGTGAACGTCGACTGGGCGATCGTCTGAAGGTCACCGATGACCGCGGCGCGCCACGGGGTGGTCAGCGCACCGCCGATGACGATCTTGCCCTCGGCGACCGCGACCGAGTACCGCCCACTGCCGGACTTGTGAGTGAGCCTGCCGGCGGCGTAGCCGCCGTTGACGCCGGACTCCGACAGCAGCACGTACGACTGGCCCGTCTGGAACAGGGCGGGGTAGCCGAAGGAGCCGCTTGGCGCGCGGGAGGCCGTGCTCTCGCTGTGGTGCTGCTCATGGGCGGGGTGGTACTTCGTCAGCCACGCTCTCGCGTTGCCGGGCAGCTGGAATGCCGACGCCTCTCGGCGCACGGTGCCCTTCTTCACGTCCGGCAGTACGTAGCGGTACGCGACCCCCTGGTCGGAGACCCGGACCACCAGGTCCATGCGGTCTCCCTCGGCGCCGGTGAACGACAGCCGGGTCTCGGTCATCCGGGACTCGCGCTTCAGGCGCTTGCCTGTCGTCGCCGTGTACTTCTCGGTGACCTCGCGGTCGCTGCGGCCGCCCTTCGGCCGCAGTCCGGTGGTGAGGTCGGCCTGGTCGGTCACCAGCCCGAGAGGGGAGGGCTCCAGGACGGTCGTATCACCACGGCGGACCGCGAGGGTCAGTGCCCCGGAGCCGTCCAGCGCGACGGTGGCGGTGAGCGCCGCCGAGGACGACTGAGGCTGCTTCACCGCCCAGACCTCGCCGTCGCCTTCGGCGAGCGCTGAAGGTGCCGTGAGAGCCCCGCCGCCGAGCAGCACGGACATACCGACCGCGAGCATCGTCTTGGATCTCAGCAAGCCATGTCGCTTGCGCTTGTTCATGTTCGTCTTTCGTTCGTGATCGCTGAAGTGGGATCTCATCTGGACAGACCGGATGTCTCCAAGCCGCCAGCGGTGCCCGAGAGGCGACCCCGTAGGGGCCGTAGCGGCCGAACCGGCCGTGAACCAGGCCGGCGTCGGCCGGTCTGCGGCTCGGGCCACTGGACGCTGCTCGGTGCGCAGCGCATCGGCGTCACGCCGTTGTCACCGGCGCGACGGGTGAGTGCGAGAGAAGTTCGTGGCGGCATCGAAGCCACCTCCTGGTGGAACTGGTCGGGCATGTGGGCAGGGCAGGGCCAGGCGAGGAGTGGGGCAGGAAGATCCAGGGAGCAAGGGGCGCGGCGGCTTCTTGCCTGCTGG
>NZ_JBHUQX010000350.1:0-10197 GCF_042674225.1 Streptomyces sp. NPDC056948 | reverse complement strand
CCCGCGAGCTGTCCGGCGGACAGCAGCAGCGCGTCGCCCTGTGCCGCGCACTGGTCTACCGGCCGCCGGTCATCCTCATGGACGAGCCGCTCGGCGCCCTGGACAAGAAGCTCCGCGACCAGCTCCAGATCGAGATCAAGGCCATCCAGCAGGAACTCGGCCTGACCGTCATCTACGTGACGCACGACCAGGAGGAAGCGCTGGTCATGTCCGACCGCATCGCCGTGATGCGCAACGGCCTGATCGAGCAGTTCGACACACCCAGGGAGCTGTTCGAGCGCCCCAGGACCCCGTTCGTCGCGGACTTCCTCGGCGCCGCCAACTTCCTCCCCGGCCGTGTGGAACAGCACACCGGCGAGCACACCCTGGTCCGCCTCGACCGGACCGGGGGCCTCCTGCGGGCACGCCGCCACGACCTGGCCACCGGCGCCGCGGTCGAGGTCGCCGTCCAGCCCGGCCGACTGCGGGCCACCGCCCCCGGCGACGGCTTCTGCGCCGGCACGGTGGAGAACGCGACGTACGTCGGCAGTGTGGTCCGCGCCGCGGTACGGGTCGATGGCGCCGGCGTCCCGCTGCTGCGCCTGGAAGTACCGGCAGGCCACGCACCCGTCGCCGGCGAGCTGGTCGGGATCACCGCCGATCCGAACGACGTCAACCTCTTTCCCGCCGGACAGGGAGGCTGAGCCATGGCCGCCACCCTCGCCGGCGCCCCCGCACGGCCCCGCAGGCTGCTGGCCTCCCGAAGGACCCGGGCCGGACTCCTCTACGCGTTGCCCGTCGTCGTCTACCTGCTGTTGCTGTTCGTCTACCCGATCTTCAGCACGCTCCTTCTCAGCCTGAAGAACACCGACGGCTCCCTGACGACGCACTGGTACGCCGAGGCGCTGACGGGCGTCAACCTGTCCGTGCTGATCACCACGCTGCGGATCTCCGCGGAGACAGCGGTGTTCAGCCTCGTCATCGGATTCGTCCTGGCGAACGCGATCTCCCGGCTGAAGCCCCTGTGGGCCGGAGTCGCCATGCTGGTCGTCGTCGTCCCGCACTTCATCAGCGCCCTGGTCCGCACCTACGGATGGATCATCCTGCTCGGCGACAAGGGCCTGGTGAACCAGGGCATGTCCGACCTGTGGGTCCCGGGGGCGCCGTACCAACTGCTCTACAACGAGATCGGCGTGGTCATCGGCACCACCTCCGTGATGCTGCCGTACACCGTGCTGCTGCTGTACGGCGTGATGCGGGGCGTCGACCGGCGGCTGCTCGCGGCCGCGGCCAGCATGGGCGCGGGCCGCGTCACCATCTTCCGCCGGATCTACCTCCCGCTGGTGGCCCCCGGCCTGGCCAGCGCCGGACTGCTCAGCTTCATCCTCTCCCTGGGCTACTACATCACCCCCGCCCTGATGGGCGGCCCCAAGCAGACGATGATCGCCTCCCTCATCAACCAGCAGGTCATGAAGCAGAACCAGTGGAACGGGGCGGCCGCCGAGGGCGTCATCCTGCTGCTGCTCACCTTCGCGGGACTGCTGCTGGTGAAGCTCATCAGCTCACTAGGCGCCAGCCGCAAGAAGAGGAGCGCCTCATGATGCAGCTGCGCAGCACCCTCGCCGGGCGGATCACCCTCACCGCGGTCGCCACCGTGATCCTGCTGTTCCTGGCCCTGCCGATCGTCGTCATCGTCGTCACCTCGTTCAGCGACAACGCCTTCGCCGCGTTCCCGCCCAACGCGTGGACGCTGCACTGGTACGCCTCGCTGTTCGCGGACGGCAGCAAGTGGCCGGCCGCACTGTCGCTGAGCGTTCTCGTCGCCTCCCTCAGCACCGTCTTCTCCCTGGTCATCGGCGTGACCGCGGCGACCGCCCTGACCCGCAGCGAACTGCCCCTGCGCTCCGCGGTGTACGCCCTGGTCCTGGGACCGCTGCTCATCCCGCAGATCGTCACCGCCCTGGGCCTGTTCCTGCTCTTCGAACCGGCCGCGATGCTGGGCAGCCCGCTCGCCATCGCCCTCGGGCACACCGTGCTGGCCTCGCCGATCGCGGTGCTGATCCTGGTGGCGACCCTGCGCGGGATCGACGAACGGCTGGAGGACGCCGCGGCGAGCATGGGCGCCGGCCGGCTGACCATCGCCCGGCGGATCACCTTCCCGCTCGCCGCCCCCGGCATGATCGCCGCCGCCGTCTTCTCCTTCATCACCAGCTTCGACGAGTTCTACATCTCCCAGTTCCTGTCCTCGGTCGACACCGTCACCCTGCCGGTGCAGATCTACAACTCCCTGACGTTCGACATCGACCCCAGCGTCACCGCGATCAGCGCGATCCTCATCGGCTTCGCGATCCTCGCCCTCGGCCTGGTCGCCCTGGTGCGCTGGCTGGGCACCGGCCGCCAGGACGCCCTGCTGTCCGTGGAGAACACGACGGCGATCGCCGCCCCCGGAGGTGAGGCCGTATGACCACCACCGCTCAGCGGCACCTGCTGCTGAACATGACCGCCAACGGATCGCTCACGCAACCCGGCAAGGAACTCTTCGTCGTGCGCCACGGCGAGGGACCCTACGTCGACGACGCGGCCGGCAACCGCTACATCGACGGCCTCTCCGGGCTGTACTGCTGCCAGATCGGCTACTCCTACGCCGAGGAGATCGCCGAGGCGGCCGAGAAGCAGCTGCGCGAACTCTGCTACAGCCCCCTGTGGTCGGACTCCGCGCACCCCACCGGCCTGGCCCTCGCCGAGCGCCTCGCCGCCCTGGCCCCCGACGGCATCGAGCACGTCTTCTTCAGCGGCGGCGGAGCGGAGGCCGTGGAGACCGCCTGGAAGATCGCCCGCAGGTACCACACCCTGCGCGGCGAGCCGGGCCGGACCAAGGCGATCGCCCGGCGCGGCGCCTACCACGGCCTGACGCTCGGGGCGCTGTCCTTCACCGACGACCCCGGCCTCACCGAGCCCTACGGTCCGCCGGCCGTCGAGACCCACTTCGTAGCCAACACCAACCGCACGGCCCTGGAACGGCCCCTCGATGAGGCGGCGTTCACCGAGCACCTCCTCGCCGACGTCGAGGCCACGGTCCTCGCGGCCGGCCCGGACAGCGTCGCGATGCTCATCGCGGAACCCGTGCAGAACCGGGGCGGCTGCATCACCCCGCCCCAGGGCTACTGGCAGGGCCTGCGCGCACTGGCGGACCGGTACGGCTTCCTGCTGGTCGCCGACGAGGTCATCACCGCCTTCGGCCGGCTGGGGGAGTGGTTCGGCGGCGAGCGCTACGGCGCCCGCCCGGACCTCGTCACCGTCGCCAAGGGCATCACCGCCGGCTACGCCCCGATGGGCGCGACCCTGGTCGCGGGCCATGTCGCCGAGGTGATCAACCGGCCCGGCCACGTCCTCAACCACGGCTACACGTTCAGCGGTCACCCGCTGAGCGCGGCGATCGCCCTGCGCAGCCTGGACATCATGGAGCGGGACCGGATCCTGGAGAACGTCCGCGGCCACCAGGACCACCTGGCCCGGCGCATGGCCTCCCTGGGCACCCTGCCGATCGTCGGCGACGTCCGCGGAGCGGGCTACTTCTACGCCGTCGAACTCGTCGGCGACCTCGACGGCGGCGGCTTCAGCGACACCGCCCGCGCCGCTCTCGTCGCCGACCTGATCCCGCGCCGGCTGCGCGAGGCCGGGCTGCTCGCCCGCGTCTACAACCGTGCCGCGCCCCTGGTCCAGATCGCGCCCCCGCTGATCGGCGACGGCGCGCTGCTCGACCGTATCGCCGACATTATCTCGGCCACCCTCGACGAGGCCTCCGCCCGCCTCTGACCCCTGCTTCGGACCGTTGCTTTGGAAAGGAACGACATGTACTCCATCGGCCCCCTGACCGTCGCCCCCGGCGAGCGGGCCCAGGGACTGATCCCGGTCGGCACCAGCACCTACGGCGTGGAGCTCGGCATCCCGCTCATCGTCGTCAACGGCACCGAGGACGGCCCGGTCCTGTGCGTGGACGCCGGTGTGCACGGCGACGAATACGAAGGGCAGGAGGCCATCCGCCGCGTCCTAGCCGCGATCGACCCGGCCGGCCTGCGCGGCACCGTCGTCGGCATCCCCTGCATGAACACCCCCGCCTTCGAGGCGGCCGCCCGCACCAGCGGCCTGGACCACCTGAACCTCAACCGGATCTTCCCCGGCGACGCGGACGGCTCCTACTCGCTGCGCCTGGCCGCCACCTTCGTGGAGCAGGTCGTCCCCGCCGTCGACGCCCTGGTCGACCTGCACACCGGCGGCACCTTCGGCGAGATCGCCCCCCTGGTCATCCTCCAGGGCGGCTACGAGGAACTCGCGACGGACCTCGCCCTCGCCGCCGGACACGAGCTCGTCTGGAAGGGCGGCAAATGGGGCGGCACGGTCCGCCACCCCACCCTCGCCGCCGGCAAGCCCGCCATCACCATCGAGGCGGGCGGCGGCACCTACCGCGAGCAGAACGTCGCCCTGCACGTGCACTCGATCCGTAACGTCATGCGCCAACTCGGCATGATCGAGGGCGAGGTGGAGCTGCGCGACACCTACACGACCGTCTCGGGCACCTTCGCCCGGTCCGCGGCCGGCGGCTTCTTCCTCGGCCACGCAGAGCTCGGCGAGACCTGCAAGGAAGGCGACCTGATCGCCCAGATCGTCGACCACTACGGCAACACGCTGGAGGAGGTCCGCGCCCCGCAGGACGGCATCGTGCTCTGGGTACGCCGGATCCGCACCGTGCGCCCCGGTGACGAGGTGGTCATCTTCGGCGAGGTGCAGGGAGAGATCCAGCCATGAGCACCGAACTCCCGCCGACAGAACTGCTGTTGATCGACGGCAAGCCGGTGCCCGCCGCCGACGGCCGCAGCTTCACGGTCCTCGACCCGTCCGACGGGACGGCCCTGGCCGAGGCCTCGCTGGCCGGACGGGCGGACGTGGACCGGGCGGTGGCGGCGGCACGCGCAGCCTTCACCGCACCCGAGTGGGCCCGGATGCGCCCCGCCGACCGCGGCAGGCTCCTCCACCGCATCGCGGAGGGCATCCGCCGCGAGGGCGACCGGCTCGCCCGCCTGGAGTGCCAGGACGTCGGCAAGCCGCTCCGCCAGGCCACGGCCGATGTCGAGTCCGCCGCCCGCTACTTCGAGTTCTACGCGGGCGTCGCCGACAAGCTCGGCGGCACCACGGTCCCCCTCGGCCCCGGCCTGATCGACTACACCCTCCGCGAACCCATCGGGGTCTCCGGCCAGATCATCCCGTTCAACTACCCGCTCCAGAACACCGCCCGAGGATCGGCACCCGCACTGGCCGCGGGCTGCACCGTCGTACTGAAGCCCTCCCCGGAGGCGCCGCTCACCCCGCTGGAGGTCGGCCGGATCGCGCTGGAGTGCGGGCTGCCGCCGGGCGTGCTGAACGTCGTACCCGGAGACGGCGTGACCGGCGCCGCGCTCGCCGGGCACCCGGGCATCGACCAGGTCACCTTCACCGGCTCGGTGCCGACCGGCATCAAGGTCGCCCAGGCCGCCGCCACCAACGTGGTGCCCTCCGTCACCGAACTGGGCGGCAAGTCGCCGTTCGTCGTCTTCGCCGACGCCGACTTCGACCTGGCCGTCAGCGCGATCCTCGGCTGGTCGTTCAGCAACGCCGGCCAGATGTGCTCGGCCGGCACCCGGCTGCTGCTCCAGCGCGGCGCCGAGGAGTTCCTGGACCGGCTGGTCGAGCGGATCGCCACGCTGCGCGTCGGGCCGGGCCTCACGGACCCGGACATCGGCCCCCTGGTCGCCGCCCGGCAGCGCGACCGCGTCCTGGACTACCTCGAACTCGCCCGGCAGGAAGGCGCCGTGGCCCGCATCGGCGGCGGCGCCCCGTCCGCCCCGGAGCTCGCCGACGGCTACTACATCGAACCGACCGTCCTCACCGGCCTCACCAACCAGGCCCGCTGCGCCCGCGAGGAGATCTTCGGCCCCGTCGTCACCGTCATCGACTTCGACGACGCCGACGAGGCACTCCGGATCGCCAACGACAGCCCCTACGGCCTGTCCTCCTACGTCTGGACCCGTGACATCGACAGGGCCATGCGCCTGGCCGAGGGCATCCGGGCCGGACAGGTCTACGTCAACGTCACCAGCGCGGGCACCGGCATCGAGCTGCCCTTCGGCGGCTACAAGCACAGCGGCTGGGGCCGGGAGAAGGGCCTGCAAGCCCTCGACAGCTACACGCAGACCAAGAACGTCTGCATCGGATTCGGGGACCGGTCATGACCGCCGTGAGGGGAGACCGGCCATGAGGTACCGCACCCTGGGCGAACGCGGCCCGACCGTCTCCGTCGTGGGCGTCGGCGGCAACAACTTCGGCTCCCGCCTGGATGAGGAGGGCACGAACGCGGTCGTCCACGCCGCCCTCGACGCCGGGATCACCCTGTTCGACACCGCCGACATGTACGGCGGGTTCGGCGAGCGGGGCGGGGAGCGCGGCGACGGCGAACGCCTCCTCGGCGCCGCCCTCAAGAGCCGCCGCGACGACGTCGTCCTCGCCACCAAGTTCGGCATGGAGATGGGCCCCGACGCCGACCTGTACGGCCGGCGCGGCGCCCGCCCGTACATCCGGTACGCCGTCGAGTCGTCGCTCCGCCGGCTCGGCACCGACCGGATCGACCTGTACCAGTACCACGAGCCCGACGGCCTCACCCCGCTGGAGGAGACCGTCGCGGCCCTGACCGAGCTCGTGGACGAAGGCAAGATCAGGTACCTCGGCTGCTCCAACCTCCCGGCCGAGCACCTCACCGACGCCTTCGTGTCGACGCAGGCCCGCTACCACCTGCTCGACCGGAGCGCGGAGGCCGATCTGATCCCCGCCTGCCTGCGCCACGGCCTGGGGCTGCTGCCGTACTACCCGCTGGCCAACGGCCTGCTCAGCGGCAAGTACCGCCGGGGCGAGGAACCCCCGGCCGGCAGCCGGCTGTCCTGGCGGCAGGGCTGGCTCACCGACGAGGCCCTCGACCGTGTCGAGGCGCTCACGGCGTACGGCGCCGAGCGCGGACTGACCCTGCTCCAGGTCGCCGTGGGCGCACTGGCCGCACTGCCCGCGGTCGGCTCGGTCATCTGCGGCGCCATGACCCCCGCGCAGGTCACCGCCAACGCGGCGGCGGCCGACTGGATCCCCGGCCCCGCCGACCTGGCCGCGCTCGACGCGATCGTCCCGCCCGGCGAACGCGTCGTCTGACGCCCCTCACAGAACCCGCGAAACGAGGCTGAACACCATGCGAGAGATCGTCACCTTCGACGCCTACGGCACCCTGGTCGACTTCCAGCTCGGCCCCACCACCCTGAAGGTCCTTCAGGACCGGCTGGACCTGGACAACCTGGACGTCGACGAGTTCCTCGACGACTTCCGCGTCATGCGTTTCCAGGCCGTCCTGGAGGCCTACCGCCCCTACCACGAGGTCCTGCACTCCAGCCTGCGCAACGCCATGCGGCTGCACGGCCTGGAGTACCGCACCTCCGACGGCGACGCCCTCGTGGAGGCCGTCCCCACCTTCGGCCCGTTCCCGGAGGTCCCGGACGCCCTGCGCGCCCTGAAGACCAGGTACGAGATCGCCATCATCTCCAACACCGACGACAACCTGATCGCGCGGAACGTCGAGAACATCGGCGTCGAGTTCGACCACGTCATCACCGCCCAGCAGGCCGGCGCCTACAAGCCGGACCGGCAGACCTTCGAGCACGCCTTCACGACCATGGGCGTCGAGCCCTCCCAGGTCATCCACACCGCCCAGGGCTGGGAGTACGACCACATCCCGACCCGCGACCTCGGCCTGAAGCGCCGGGTATGGATCAACCGCTTCGGCCGCCCCGGCAGCGCCGACTACCAGCCGTACGACGAGCTGCGCGACATGACGGGCCTGCCCGGGCTGCTCGGCTGCTGACCCGGGCGACACAGGACAGAGAACGCGGAGGACCCACCCCATGAAGCAGATCCCCTACTGGCTCGACACCGCCCCCGCCCTGCCCGACCGTTCCGGAAAGGACCTGCCCGACGAGGCGGACGTGGTGGTGATCGGCGGCGGCCTCACCGGCCTGTCCACCGCCTACCACGCCGCCCGCAAGGGCGCCCGGGTCGTCCTCGTCGAGAAGGACAAGATCGGCTCGGGCGCCTCCGGACGCAACGGCAGCATGTGCACCCAGGGCCTGACCATCGGCGTCGGCGAGGCCCGCAAACGCTACGGCCAGGAGCGCGCCCGCGAGCTGTACGACGCCTTCCGCGAGGCGGTCGACGTGGTCGAGGAGATCACGCGGACCGAGCGGATCGACTGCGACTTCCACCGCGCCGGACGTCTCGGAGTCGCCTTCAAGCCGCAGCACTTCGAGTCCATGCGGGCCACCCAGCGCGACCTGGCCGACAACTTCGGCCACGAGACCCGGCTCCTGACCCGCGCCGAGCTGAGGTCGGAGCTGAACTCGGACTACTACCACGGCGCCCTGCTCGACCCGCTCAGCGCCGCCCTGCACGTCGGCAAGTACGTCCACGGATTCGCCGAGGCCGTCGAACGGGCCGGCGCGGAGATCCATGAACGCAACGCCGCCACCGGCCTCACCCGCCTCCCCGGCGGCGGCTTCGTGGTCGAGACGCTCCACGGCACCATCCGGGCCAAGCAGGTGATGGCCGCGACCGACGCCTACACCGACAAGGCGATGCCGTGGTTCCGCAAGCGGCTCATCAACGTCGGCAGCTTCATCATCGTCACCGAGCCGCTCGGCGAGGAGCGCGCCAAGTCGCTGATCCCCAACGGCCGTCTGGTGGTCGACTCCAAGAACATCGGCCACTACATCCGCCTCACCCCGGACAACCGTCTCGCCTTCGGCGGCCGGGCCCGCTTCGCCCCCTCCGACCCGGCCTCCGACGTCAAGAGCGGCGACATCCTGAAGCGGGAGATGACCGAGATCTTCCCGCAGCTCGCCGGAGCGCGGATCGACTACGTGTGGGGCGGCATGGTCGGCTTCTCCTGGGACCGCCTCCCGCACGCGGGCGAGAGCGACGGCCTGTACTACTCGATGGGGTACTGCGGCCACGGGGTCCAGATGGCCACCTACATGGGCCGCGCGGTCGCCGAGATGATGGACGGCCGCCCGGAGGCCAACCCGCTGCGCGGCCTCGGCTTCCCGAAGGTCCCGGTGCCCTTCTACAACGGCACCGCCTGGTTCCTGCCGTTCGGCGGCGCCTACTACAAGGCCAAGGACAAGCTGCGCTGACGCTCGTCCAGGCCGTCGTCCGGGGTATATGAAGGTATGAAGGGGTCTTCATATGTTCCTGTATGGTGAGGTGCCTCCGCGCCCCTGCCAGAAGGACCCCTGTTGACTTCCACCCTCACGCCGCGGCCGGTCCACGAGGCGGATCCCGGACGCCCCGGGACCGTGCCGCGGCGGCGTACCCGTGTCCTCGCGCTCCCCGAGGCGCGCTGGGCCGCGGCGGCCACCGCCTTCTTCCTGCTTGCGCTGCCGCTCCAGCTGACCGGAGCCCCCGCCTGGACCTGGGGCCCGCTGTACGCGGTGTCGTACGCCACGGGCGGCTGGGAGCCGGGCTGGGAGGGGCTGAAGGCGCTCAAGGACCGCACCCTCGACGTCGACCTGCTGATGGTGGTCGCCGCACTGGGCGCGGCCGCGATCGGGCAGGTCATGGACGGCGCCCTGCTCATCGTCATCTTCGCCACCTCCGGCGCCTTGGAGGCGCTGGCCACGGCCCGCACCGCCGACTCCGTCCGCGGCCTGCTCGACCTGGCCCCCGCCACGGCCACCCGGCTCGCCCCCGACGGCGGCGAACAAGTCGTCCCCGTCGAGGAGCTGACGGTCGGCGACACCGTCCTCGTACGCCCCGGTGAGCGCGTCGGCGCGGACGGCCGGGTGCTCGACGGGGCGAGCGAGGTGGACCAGGCGACCATCACCGGCGAGCCGCTCCCCGTGCCGAAGGAACCCGGCGACGAGGTCTTCGCGGGCACCCTCAACGGCACCGGCGCCCTGCGGGTCCGGGTCGAGCGCGACGCGTCCGACTCGGTGATCGCCCGGATCGTCCGGATGGTGCAGGAGGCGTCCGAGACCAAGGCACCCACGCAACTGTTCATCGAGAAGGTCGAACAGCGCTATTCGCTCGGCATGGTGGCCGCGACCCTGGCCGTCTTCCTGGTGCCGCGCGCCATCGGCGAGCGGCGCACCGACACGC
>NZ_JBHUQX010000349.1:0-10215 GCF_042674225.1 Streptomyces sp. NPDC056948 | reverse complement strand
GTCTCGGCGTGGTGCACGGGCCCGGCGCCGGCTCCGGGCACACCCGGGGCGCCAGGGGCACCGGGAACGCCGGGAGCGCCGGGCGGATGCGGAGCACCCGAAGGCTGGGGCGCACCAGGCGCACCGGGAGCACCAGGCGGCCCCGGAGGCTGAGGCGGCTGAGGCCCGCCCGGGCCCGGTCGACCGGGATCGGCAAACATCGTGGCGGCATGGTGGACACCACCCGGGGGCGTACCACCGGGCGCACCAGGAGGCTGCGGAGCACCAGGCGCACCAGGCGCACCCGGCGGCTGCTGCGGAGGCAGCGGCGCACCCGGGCCCTGCGGAATCCCCGCCCCCGAAGAACCACCGGCACCACCGGGACCTCCAGGAGCCCCGGAACCCCCAGGCCCCTCAGGCCCAAGCGCCGACACCATCTGCGTGGGCACATACCCACCCGCCGGAGTCCCCGGCGCACCCGGCCCCGACGGCGCAGGCGCATCGCCCGGCCGCGCACCCGGCGTACCCGGTGCGCCCGGCGGAGGCGGCGTGGTCGGACCCGAGCCCCGCCCACGACCAGGCGGCGGAGTCGCCTTGCTGGTCGCGGCGTCGGCGATGTCCCCGGCGTTCGGCGCGAGCGGCCGCTCGGGCGCACCCGGCCCGGCCGGCGGCTGCGGATAGCCGTACGGCTGCCCGCCAGGCGCGGGCGGAGGCGTACTCCCCTGCGGCACACCAGCGGGCGGCGTACCCGGCACTCCTTGCGGCGGCGTACCCGGCACACCGGGAGCGGCACCCTGCCCCGCCGGATAGCCGTACCCCGGACCGGCCGGAGTCCCGGCACCCTGCGCGTTCGGCGCGTCCGCCGCAGGCCCGTCCACCGCCGGCGTGACCGCCGTCCGCGGAAGCTGACTCCCGCCCGCGATCAGCGCCGTCTTGGCGTCGGATGTCGTCGCGGGCGGCGGTGTGCTGTCGTCGGCCTCGCTCAGCGGCGGCGCGAAGACCGTCGCGGGCAGCGGTACCGAACGGTCGTCACCGCCATCGCCGTTGGTGTCCGTGCCGGCCCAGGGCGTCGACCCGGCAGGCGCGGCCGGAGCCACCGGACCACCCGCAGCACCGGAGGCGTCCGAGTCGCTCCCCCCGGCGGCCGGCCACGACGCCCCGCTCCCGGAGACGGAATCACCCGCGGAACCGGAACCGGAACCGGAAGCAGAAGCGGGCGCAGAGGCAGAAGCGGCCGACTCGGCAGCGGAACCCGCCCCCGTCCCCCGCCGATCCGGAATCCCCAGCTTGTCCGCCGCGTCCTGCAACCACTCCGGCGGAGTCAGCAGGAAGGACGTCTGGTTCAGATCCACCCGCGCGGGCGGCGCCGGCGCCGGCTCGTCCACCGCGTCCGGACGGCCGTACTCCTCCTCGTACCGGCGGATCACCTCACCCACCGGCAGCCCGGGCCACAGCGTCGCCTCGCCGCTGTCCCGGGCGATCACCAGCCGCTGCGCGCCCCCGTCCGAGCGGGGCCCGTCCGCGCGGTCCTCGGCCCACACCACGAACCCGAGATCGAACTCCCGCACCCGCACCTCACGATGCTGGTACGACGGCAGGTCGCCGTTGATCCACTCTTCCGCGCGCTCCTGCGCCTGAGCGAAGGTCACCATCGCCGAAGTCACTCCCCCACAGCCGAGGACGACACCGCACCCGCCGGCACCACACGCGCGAACCCGCCGTCCACCATCAGGTTCGCCACCGTCTCCAACTCCGGCGGATTGCCGGCCAGCCGCGACAGGAAGACATCGAAGTCGTCCCCGCACGGCAGCAGCAGCCGCTCCACCCGCTCCGCCGGCGGCGTCGAGGGATCCACGTCCCGCGCGTCGTCGTACGCGCAGAACCACACGGAGCCGATCCGCTCGCCCTTCACCTTCACGGCGAGCAGCCCGCCCTGGACGAAGGAGATGCTCAGGTAGTCCTTGGTCAGATGGTCCCGCAGACACTTGTTGACGTACACCAGGTCATTGACCGCGGCCTCGTCCCGCACCGTGAAGAACGGCTGGTCGACCAGGAGCCCCAGCTCCGCGTCGAGCGCGGCACCCACCGGCGCGCAGCCGCCCGCCGCCTTCAGGAACGACCGGTACGCGCCCGGCAGCCGGTAGCCGAGCTCCTCCTCGGCGCCCTGCACCTGCGACTCCGTCACGGCCACACCCGACTTCGGCAGCCCGAAGTGCGCCGGACGCGTCTCCTGGAGCGGCCGCGTGCCCCGCTTGCCGTGGTCGACACCCGACGTGGCCACGCCACCGTGATGCCGCAGCAGCGCCTTCACCTCGACCGGGACCAGCTCCAGCCGCCGCGAGGCGACCGCGTGGTGCCAGGTCCAGCCGTGCGGCGTCGCCACCGCCGGCACCGTGTCCCACAACTCGTGCCCGGACGCCGACAGCGCGCTGTTCGCCGACACGTAGTCCGTCAGCCGCAACTCGTCGACGCCGAACCCCTCCGGCGGCTCCGCGATCTCCGCGACCGCGCGCGCGTAGGGCGAGAAGTCGGGGTAGCCACGCTCGTCGACCCGTACCCCTCTCGGGTGACGGGCCGCCCGGACCGGGTCCGGGAAATGCACGACCTGCCCGGCGTAGGCCGCGTTCGGCGGCGCGGCTTGCTGCCCGAGCCGACCTGTCGTCATGGCGGTTGCCCCCTGCGGCACTCTGTACGAACCGTATTGACCACCTGTGGCGCACTACGACCCGTATCGACTGTCACGTCTGTCTGTCTCGACTGTCCGTCTCGACTTCTCTGCACTTCCCTGCACGCGCGACCCCGCGGATCACCCTCCGGTTCACTGCATCGATCTCCGAACGGATCACCGCATCGCCCGCGGTGCCGACAGCCTATGCGGTACGACGACACCGGTCACCGGCACCGGTCGGCAGCCCCTCCGCTTCCGTGACCAGCCGTCACCCCAACGTGACGGCACGCCCCGGAACGGGCGTGTCGCCGCGCCCCAGCTTCCGCAGCAGCCACGGCATTTGGCAGTCTGTGACCCCCGGGGGGATGCACGGAGGGGAAGACGATCATGAACGCGACGCAGACGGGACCACACACCGGCAGGTCAGCCGACCCACGAAACGGCGACCCCCGGCACGGCGACCCGCGGCACGCCGACCCACGAGGCAGCGATCCTCGCCACGGCGACCCGCGAGCCGGCGACCCCCGCAACGGCGATCCCCGCATCGGCTGGAGCGCCACCGAAGCGGCCCACGCCCCCGTCCTCCACCACCGCCGCGACGGCATCCTCCCCACCGTCGCCGCCGCCCTCTCCGTCCGCGGCGCCACCCTCACCGGCACCGCCGTCCGCGGCGACACACCCCCGGGCCTGCACCCCCTCGTCCAGGACTTCCTGGACACGCTCACCAGCGCCCAGCGCGACCGCTTCACCGGCCGCTGCGCCGAGACCATCCTCATCTCCCGGCACATCGCCGCAGCCGACACCGCGCGCAGCAAACGCGCCGCACGAAAACCCATGACCAACGGCGAGGCCCGCAAAGCCCTCAAGCAGGCCAAACTCACCGCCCGGCACATCCGCGAGGACGGCGACCCCCTCCACGGCACCTTCGCCACCCCCTGCCGCGCCTGTACCGCGCTCAGCGCCCACTTCGGGGTCCGCATAGTCGACCCGGCGTCCCAGAACGACTGACGCCCACCCCGACCCCACCCCGGAAGCACCCGGCAGCACGGCGCGCAGCTCTCGCCCGACGCTCCCACGACCTCGACGAGACGAAGGGCAGATGCACACCGACCGCACCTCCACCACCCGCTTCGCCGTACCCGTCGACGCCGCCCTGCGCGCCGCCGGCTGGCAACCCGGACGCTGGGACATCAAGCAGGCCGAATACTGGGCCGACGCCCTGCGCGACCACGTCTCACCCGCGGGCCACCGGCACACCGTCTTCCCCGCCGCCGTCGAGGCCTGGGCCGAATTCGGCGGACTCCACCTCGCCCCCACGGGCCCCGGCCGCCAGGTAGCCCCCGCCGCCCTGCACCTCGACCCGCTGCACGGCCTCCACATGGCCCGCACCCTCGGCGACCTCGGCCGCGCCCTCGGCACCGAGGTCTGCCCCCTGGGCGCCGAGACCGACAGCCGCTCCCTCGTCGCCATCGACACCGACGGCCGCGTCTACACCCTCGACCACACCGGCGACTGGTACCTCGGCCAGGACATCGACCAAGCCCTCTCCACCCTCATCGCCGGCACCGAACCCGTACGCCTCACAGCGAGCTGACGACCACCGGGCCCAAAGACAACCGGGCCCTACGACGCCGGAATCACCGCCGACACCCGGAAACCCCCCGCGTCCGTCGGCCCGGACACGAACACCCCGCCCAGCGCCGAGACCCGCTCCTTCATCCCCACCAGCCCGTTCCCCCCGGACGGCAACCGCGCCGACGACGCCACCTCCTCGGGCGGCGGCTCGTTCTCCACCTGCATCGCGATCTCCGACCTCCGATGCGCCAGCCGCACATAGGTCTTCGCCCCGGCCGCGTGCTTGTGGACGTTCGTCAACGCCTCCTGCACCACGCGAAACGCCGTCTGCTCCACCTCCGGCGCATACGACCGCTCGTCCCCCTCCACGGACAGATCCACCACCATCCCCGCGGCAGCCGACTGCCCGACCAGCTCCTCGATCTCCGCCAGACACGGCCCCTCGTCGTCGACCGCCCGCGAAGCCGCCGCAGCCGCAGCCGCCCCCACCGCCGCCAGCGGCACCGACGCCGCACGCTCACGCCGCACGTCCCCACCACTGCGCAGCACCCCGAGCATCTCCCGCAACTCGGTCAGCGCCTGCCGCCCCATGTCGCCCACGAGCGCGGCGTTCTTGACGGCCTTCTCGGGGTCCTTCCGCGCCACCGCCTGCAGCGCGGCGGCGTGCACGACCATCAGACTCACCCGGTGCGCGACCACGTCGTGCATCTCCCGGGCGATCCGGGTCCGCTCCTCGTTCCGGGCCCACTCGGCTCGCTCCTCCGCCCGCTCGGCGAGCAGCTGCAGCTCCCGCTCCAGACTGTCCGCTCGCTCCCGCAGGCTCTCCATCAGCCGCCGCCGGGCTCCCACATACAGCCCGAGCAGCACGGGAGGCGCCGTGAACCCCACCGACATCGTGATGGCGGCGAAGGGCACGAACCAGTCCCCGATGTCCAGGTCCCCCCGCGACATGTCCTGCCGGGTCTTCACGAACGTCACGATGAGCGTCCCCAGCAGCGACATCCCCGCCAGCGAGGCGAGGATCCGCCGGGGCAACTCGCACGCGGCCAGCGTGTACAGGCCGACGATGCCCATCAGGAAGCCCATCTCGGCGGGCGTGATGGCGATCGACACCAGCACCACCGCGATCGGCCACCGCCGCCGCACGAGCAGCACGGAACCGGCAAGCAGGCCGAACACCACCCCCGCCGCCACCGGGATCCCCGCATCCCTGGCGAACGGAATCCCTTCCAGCGCGCACTCCAGCGCGGACACCACGGCCAGACTCGCATCGAACACGGCACTGCGCCGTCTGGCCCACCACCACGGCCCTCCCCGGGCCGTCACATGGTCTTCCCCCGTCGCGGTCATGCCCTCCAGCCTAAGGGCGCCCGGCGCCGGTTTTCCGGTGAGTTTCCCGGACTGGCCTACACCACACTCCGTGACCGTTCAGACGCAATACCGCCCGATATCCCTCGAACTGCTGAATCGCTCACCGTTCGACCCCGGAGGCCTCCATTCCGCCCGGACGGTATGCGTATGACACATGCGCCTGGCAAATACGCCGACTTCGAGGGGTTACGGGAGAGGGCGATGGCGTTGCGACGCGCAGGGCTGAGCCGCCGCCAGATCCGCGACCGACTGCACGTCGACAACAACGACATCCTCAACCGCCTCCTGGAAGGCGAACCGCCCCCGGCCTGGACGAAACGCCCCAACGCGAAGGACGACCTGAAGGAGAAGGCCAGGGAGCTCCGGCTCCAGGGCTGGACGTACGACCAGATCCAGGTGGAGCTGGGGTGCTCGAAGAGTTCGATCTCGCTGTGGGTACGGGACCTGCCGAAGCCGGAGCGCAAGCGCTCAACCGAGGAAGCTTCGGCTATCGCGAGGCGGGGCTGGGAAGTCACACTGCAACGGCGCGAGGAGGAACGACAGCACACGAAGGCGGCCGCCCAGCAAGCAGTCGGCGACCTGACCGACCGGGAAGTATTCCTGGCAGGAGTGGCCCTCTACTGGGCAGAGGGCGCCAAGGACAAGTCGTACAGCCGCCGCGAGAGGCTGCTTTTCATCAACAGCGACCCGAACGTCATCAGCTTCTTCCTGCGCTGGCTGGACGTGCTTGGCGTAGAACGCGAGCGCCTGCGTTTTCGGGTGAGCATCCACGAGTCAGCCAATGTGCAGGAGGCCGAAGAGTTCTGGGCCGGACTCGCCGGAGTGGCACCAGGCACGTTCCAGAAGGCCACCCTCAAGAAGCACAACCCGAAGACAAGCCGCAAGAACACCTCGGAGGCATATCGCGGCTGCCTGATCGTCTACGTGATCAAGAGCGCCGACTTGTACCGTCGCATGGAAGGCGCCTGGTACGGCATAGTAGGAGGCGCCGCCCGGCGACCTGACTGAATGTCCGGTTCAGCCGGGTTTATTCCCCCGTGGTGTAATTGGCAGCACTGTGGCTTTTGGTGCCATCTGTCCGGGTTCGAGTCCTGGCGGGGGAGCACACGCTCAAATTCGGGCCCTAGTCGGCGACAGCCAACTCAGGGCCCGCTCTCGTGTCCCCCACAAAACCCCCCGGTATCCTGCGGATGAAACCCCACCCCATCCACAGCCGAAGGGCATCCCGTGAGCGCCAACCGCCCGGCAGCCGTCGTCGTTCTCGCAGCGGGTGAGGGCACCCGTATGAAGTCGGCCACACCCAAGGTCCTGCACGAGCTCTGCGGCCGCAGTCTCGTCGGGCACGTGCTCGCCGCCGCGGGCGAGCTGCACCCCGAGAACCTGGTCGTCGTGGTCGGCCACGCCCGTGAGAAGGTCACCGCCCACCTCGGCGAGATCGCCCCCGCCGTCCGCACCGCCGTGCAGGCCGAACAGAACGGCACCGGGCACGCCGTACGGATGGGTCTCGAAGCACTCGGCGGATCCGTCGACGGGACCGTTGTCGTCGTGTGCGGGGACACTCCTCTGCTCACCGGCGCGACCCTCGACGCCCTCGCCGCCACGCACTCCGCCGACGGCAACGCGGTGACCGTACTGACCGCCGAGGTGCCCGACGCGACCGGCTACGGCCGGATCGTCCGCGACGACACCGGCGCCGTGACCGCGATCGTGGAGCACAAGGACGCCACCGACGTCCAGCGGTCGATCCGTGAGATCAACTCGGGTGTGTTCGCGTTCGACGGCCACCTGCTCGCCGACGCCCTGAAGAAGGTGCGCACGGACAACAGCCAGGGCGAGGAGTACCTGACCGACGTGCTCGGGATCCTGCGCGAGGCCGGGCACCGGGTCGGGGCCTCCGTGGCCGGCGACCACCGGGAGATCGCCGGGATCAACAACCGCGTCCAGCTCTCCGAGGCCCGCCGGATCCTCAACGACCGGCTGCTGACCGAGGCCATGCTCGCCGGTGTGACCGTCGTCGACCCGGCGACGACCTGGATCGACGTCACGGTGAGCTTCGAGCAGGACGCCGTCGTCCACCCGGGCACCCAGCTCCACGGCACGACGCATCTCGGCGAGGGCGCGGAGGTCGGGCCCAACTCCCGGCTGACCGACACCCGGGTCGGGGCGGGCGCGCGCGTGGACAACACCGTGGCCGTGAGCGCCGAGGTGGGCCCGGACTCGTCGGTGGGGCCGTACGCGTACTTGCGTCCGGGGACCCGGCTGGGTGCCAAGGGCAAGATCGGGACGTACGTCGAGACGAAGAACGCCACGATCGGGGAGGGGACGAAGGTGCCTCACCTCTCCTACGTGGGTGACGCGACGATCGGTGAGCAGTCGAACATCGGTGCCGCGAGCGTGTTCGTGAACTACGACGGCCAGGAGAAGCACCACACGAACATCGGCTCTCACTGCCGTACGGGCTCGGACAACATGTTTGTGGCGCCTGTCACGGTGGGGGACGGTGCGTACACCGCCGCCGGATCCGTGATCACGAAGGATGTGCCGCCCGGTTCGCTGGCCGTGGCCCGTGGTCAACAGCGGAATATCGAGGGTTGGGTGGCTCGAAAGCGTCCGGGGAGCGCGGCCGCGAAGGCGGCGGAGGCGGCTTCCCGGGAGTCGGCCGAGGAGGGCTGACCGGAAACCGGTGCCTCAAACACGGCGTACGGTGATAAGTGCACAACCGCACCCCCACCAGTTGAGATGCCCTCTCGCGAGCCGGCTGAGAGGTCTTTCGACCTGAGATCGAACCCCCAGCTGCGACACCTCTGAGGAGACAGTGCTGTGACCGGGATCAAGACGACCGGCGAGAAGAAGTTGATGTTCTTCTCCGGCCGCGCCCACCCCGAGCTTGCCGAGGAGGTCGCCCACCAGCTGGGTGTCGGGGTTGTCCCGACGAAGGCCTTCGACTTCGCCAACGGTGAGATCTATGTGCGTTATCAGGAGTCGGCGCGTGGCGCCGACTGCTTCCTGATCCAGAGCCACACGGCTCCGATCAACAAGTGGATCATGGAGCAGTTGATCATGATCGACGCGCTGAAGCGCGCGTCGGCCCGGTCCATCACCGTCATCGTGCCTTTCTACGGTTACGCGCGGCAGGACAAGAAGCACCGTGGACGTGAACCGATTTCGGCGCGTCTGATCGCGGACATGATGAAGACGGCGGGTGCGGACCGCATTCTCACCGTCGACCTGCACACGGATCAGATCCAGGGCTTCTTCGACGGTCCGGTGGACCACCTGTTCGCGCTGCCGCTGCTGGCGGACTATGTGGGCACCAAGGTCGACAAGGGCAAGCTGACGGTCGTGTCCCCGGACGCGGGCCGGGTGCGGGTCGCCGACCGCTGGTGCGACCGGCTGGGCGCGCCGCTGGCGATCGTGCACAAGCGTCGGGACAAGGACGTCGCGAACCAGGTCACCGTCCACGAGGTCGTGGGTGAGGTGAAGGGGCGCGTGTGTGTCCTGGTGGACGACATGATCGACACCGGTGGGACGATCTGTGCCGCTGCCGACGCGCTGTTCGCGCACGGTGCGGAGGACGTGATCGTGACGGCGACGCACGGTGTGCTGTCGGGTCCGGCGGCGGACCGGCTGAAGAACTCGCGGGTGAGTGAGTTCGTGTTCACGAACACGCTGCCGACGCCGGGTGAGCTGAGCGGTGACATGGACAAGATCTCGGTGCTGTCGATCGCGCCGACGATCGCGAGGGCGGTGCGTGAGGTGTTCGAGGACGGTTCGGTGACGAGCCTGTTCGACGAGCAGTAGGGGCTTTCCGGAGTTCCTGTAGATCGTTTTGGGTGCGGCCTCCCCTGCCGAGTAGACTGCTGCAGTTGCTCGGCGAGGGAGGCCGTTTCCCGTTCTGGGATGCGGTGCTCCGTTATCGACGCGCTCTTCGTAGCAGGCCGTTCGTGGCCGGGTGACCACGTCCATACCTGACTTCGAGGAGTGATTATGTCCGAGGTGAAGATCTCCGCCGCGACGCGCACCGAGTTCGGCAAGGGTGCCGCGCGCCGTATCCGTCGTGAGAGCAAGGTTCCGGGTGTCCTGTACGGGCACGGTTCGGACCCGCTGCACGTGACCCTGCCGGGCCACGACCTGCTGATGGCGCTGCGTACGCCGAACGTCCTGATCGCGCTGGACATCGACGGCAAGACCAAGGAGCTGGCGATTCCGAAGGCCGTGCAGCGTGACCCGCTGAAGGGCTTCCTGGAGCACGTCGACCTGCTGCTGGTGAAGCGTGGCGAGCAGGTCAACGTCGACATCTACGTCCACACCGAGGGTGAGCTGGCCCCGGGTGGCTTCCTGCTCGAGCACGTGCTGAACGCGCTGCCGGTCGAGGCCGAGGCGACGCACATCCCGGAGTCCGTGACGGTCTCCATCGAGGGTCTGTCGGCCGGTGACTCGATTCTCGCCAAGGACATCACGCTGCCGAAGGGCACGACGCTGGCCGTCGAGGAGGACACCGTCGTCCTGCAGGTCCTGTCCGCGCAGGCCGAGGAGGCCCCGGAGGGCGAGGAGGCCGCTGGGGAAGAGGCCGCCGAGGCCTGATCCTCTTCGTCGTCGTTTCGTCGGCCGCTGTTCCGGTG
>NZ_JBHUQX010000348.1:0-10220 GCF_042674225.1 Streptomyces sp. NPDC056948 | reverse complement strand
GCGTGCGGCCGCCCGTCCGCGCTTGCGTGACGCCGCGCCCGCGGAGGCGGCGGCAGAACCTTCCTGCGCCGCCTGGCGCCGCCCGGAGCCGGAGCGCTCCGCGGCCGCTGAGCGGCTGCGGGACTCCCCGGCATCGGCCGACTCCGCGTCCGCCGCCACATGCTCGGCGCCCTCGCCGTCGCCGCCCTGTGCGGGCACCGACTGCGGCGCGTCCTCCGCGGCAGCCGCCGCGTCGCCCTCACCCGCCGGAGCGGGCACCCTGGCGTCGCCGTTGGCCTGGCGCCTGGGCGTGGACGACTGCAGCCCCATCCCCCCTGTCGTACGGAAGAGTTCGTCGGCCCCCGGCAGACTCACTCGGCGTGACACCGGGCGAGCACCTCCCTGGCGAGCTGGCGATAGGCGGCGGCACCGACGGAGTTGGAGGCGTACGTGGTGATCGGCTCACCGGCGACCGTGGTCTCCGGGAAGCGCACCGTGCGCCCGATGACCGTGTGGTAGACGTGGTCGTCGAACGCCTCGACGACACGCGCGAGCACCTCACGGCTGTGCACCGTGCGCGAGTCGTACATCGTGGCGAGGATCCCGTCGAGTTCCAGCTCCGGGTTGAGCCGTTCCTGGACCTTCTCGATGGTCTCCGTCAGCAGCGCCACACCGCGCAGCGCGAAGAACTCGCACTCCAACGGCACTATCACCTTGTGCGCGGCCGTCAGGGCGTTGACCGTGAGCAGGCCGAGCGAGGGCTGGCAGTCGATGACGATGAAGTCGTAGTCGGGCAGCAGCGGCTTCAGGGCGCGCTGCAATGTCGACTCGCGTGCGACCTCGGAGACGAGCTGGACCTCGGCCGCCGACAGGTCGATGTTGCTGGGCAGCAGGTCCATGTTGGGGACCGCCGTCTTCAGCAGCACCTCGTCGGCCGCCATGCCCCGCTCCATGAGCAGGTTGTAGACGGTGAGGTCGAGTTCCATCGGGTTGACGCCGAGACCGACCGACAGCGCGCCCTGCGGGTCGAAGTCCACGAGCAGGACCCGGCGTCCGTACTCCGCGAGCGCGGCACCCAGGTTGATGGTCGACGTCGTCTTGCCGACGCCGCCCTTCTGGTTGCACATCGCGATGATCTTCGCGGGACCGTGGTCGCCCAACGGTCCCGGGATCGGGAAGTACGGCAGCGGGCGCCCGGTCGGACCGATGCGCTCCCGGCGTTGTCTGGCCGCGTCGGGCGCGAGAGTGGCCGCGTACTCGGGGTCGGGCTCGTACTCCGCGTCGGGGTCGTAGAAGTGCCCCTCGGGCAGGTCGTCGTAGTCGGCGAGTTGGTTGTGGGGCGCGCCACTTCCGCCGCCGGCCATGGCGTTCACGTGATGGCCATCCATCTTCTGGTGTGCTGTGTGAGTCGCCTGCTGACTCTGGTGGGCTGCGAAGGTGCGCACAGCGACGGAGCCGACAGCCGCGAATCCCGCGGGCCCCTGGTCCCGTGCAGGCATTCCTGGTTGACCACCCCCGGGAGTAAATGTCGACTCATTCACAAGTCGTCTTACCTCCTTGGTGACCAGGAAACTTCTAGACAGGTCAGCGTGGCACCATGCCGACGGTTGGCGACTCTATGGCGTGTCGGGCGTCCGCAGCAACACAATCCGCCGGACCCGGCCCGATGTGTCGGCAATGAAACATCCCGCTGTCAAGGGCGTACGGCCGTCGCACGGCAGGTTTCACCGGTGTGCGAATCGGTTGAAGGGTTACGTTCGAGGCGAGTTGCTCGAGAAGCGCGAAGTGACCATACACACATCCGGCCGGACCTTGTCGGGCAAGGTCCGGCCGGGTGCGCGGCGTTGACGGCCCGTGTTGACGTATCGCCTTTACGGGTTGATGACTTAGCCGATTTACCGGCCTCCCGGACTCAGACGAGCAGCGAGGCCAGCTCCACGTGCTCCACGCCGTGAGCCTCGGCGACCTCGCGGTAAACGACCTTGCCGTCATGCGTGTTGAGCCCCCGGGCCAGCGCCGGGTCACGGCGCAGCGCCTGCGCCCAGCCGTGGTTCGCGAGCTCCACGATGTACGGCAGCGTGGCGTTGGTCAGCGCGTAGGTGGAGGTGTTGGGCACCGCGCCGGGCATGTTGGCGACGCAGTAGAAGACCGACTCGTGGACCGGGAAGGTCGGCTCGGCGTGGGTGGTCGGACGGGAGTCCTCGAAGCAGCCGCCCTGGTCGATCGCGATGTCGACAAGGACACTTCCGGGCTTCATCCGCGAGACGAGCTCGTTGGTGACCAGCTTCGGGGCCTTGGCGCCGGGGATCAGCACGGCGCCGATGACGAGGTCGGCCTCCAGGCAGGCCTTCTCCAGCTCGAAGGTGTTGGAGACGACGGTCTGGATCTTCGTGCCGAAGATCTTGTCCGCCTCGCGGAGCTTGTTGACGTCCTTGTCGAGCAGGGTCACGTGGAAGCCCATGCCGATGGCGATCTGAGCCGCCTGCCAGCCCGAGACACCGCCGCCGATGACGACGGCCCGCCCGGCCAGGACGCCGGGGACGCCGCCGGGCAGCACGCCCCGGCCGCCGTTGGCGCGCATCAGGTGGTAGGCGCCGACCTGCGGGGCCAGCCGGCCCGCGACCTCGGACATCGGGGCGAGCAGCGGGAGCGCGCGGCTGGGCAGCTCGACCGTCTCGTACGCGATCGCCGTGGTGCCGGACTCCAGGAGGGCGTCCGTGCACTCCTTGGAGGCGGCGAGGTGCAGGTAGGTGAAGAGCGTCTGGTCCTTGCGGAGGCGGTGGTACTCCTCGGCGATGGGCTCCTTGACCTTCAGCAGCAGGTCGGCGGCGGCCCACACCTCATCGGCGGTGCCCAGGATCTGGGCGCCGGCGAGGACGTACTCCTCGTCCACGATCGAGGAGCCGGCGCCTGCGCCGCGCTCGATGACGACCTGGTGGCCATGACGCACCAGCTCGTGCACGCCGGCGGGGGTGATGGCCACCCGGAACTCGTTGTTCTTGACCTCGCGGGGGATGCCGACCTTCACGTCGATCACGGTCCTTGGCTCAGAGGGTATGGGGGCATTACTAGGCATACCCGGCCGCGCACGGGCACACCGGGAGAGACCGCAGGAGAACGTGCGGCAGAGCCAGTCTAATGAAGGTGTTCCCGCTGTCTAGCCTTTCATTGCATCAATCTTCAGCGGATGCGGTACGGATTTCGCAGGCGTCAGCGTCATCTTCCTGGTTTACCTCCCCCAAGAGCCGCTCGGCGGCGCCCCGATGCAGCCCTGCCGACGCGGGGTCGCCCAGGCGTTCGAGGGTGTCGGCGACCCGCAGATGCAGCGCGGCCTGCAATCGCGTGTCCTCCGCCCGCCGCGCCCATTCCACGGCCTCCCGGCAGGTGCGCAGCGACTCGTCGGGCCGGCCCGCGTACTCCTGGACCCGTGCCAACTCGCTCAGGGCCCGCGCCTGGGCGGCCACGTCGCCGAGTTTGCGGTGCCCGGAGATCGCCGCGCGCCAGTTCCGCAGGGCCTCGCCGTAGCGGCCCGCGAAGGTGTGGGCGGCGGCGATCCGCCCGTACAGCCGGGCGGCGTCGGCGCGCTCGCCCCGGGCGAGCCGCTCGACCAGGGCCCGGCCGAACCAGTCGGCGGCCCGGTCGAAGTCGCCGAGCTCCAGGTGCGCGCCGCCTACGGATTCCATCGCCCGTCCGGCGGCGTACGGGTCGTCGACCTCGCGTCCGGCGTCCAGCGCGGCCCGGTAGCGCACCAGCGCGTCGGCCGTGCGGCCGGTCCGGGCGTCGAGATCGCCGAGGTTGAGCAGGGCGGCGGCCCGCTCGCGGGGCAGGTCGCGGCGCTCGGCCACATCGAGGACCAGGCTGTGGATGTCGTAGAGGTCGGGCGCGGCCGCCTGGGTGCCGACGTGCGCCGCCATCGCCCGCACGAGCTGGGACATCAGCCGCCGGGCCAGGGTGTCCAGCTCCCCGTCGTCGACCGCGAGCCGGGCCGAGGCCAGCAGGGCGGGCCGGGTCAGGCGCAGCCAGTCGGCGGCCGCCCGGGGGGTGGCGAACCGCAGGGCACGCGGCATGTCGAGGAGTTTCTGGCGTGCCTGGGGGCTGTCGGTCTCGGTGATGGCACGGCAGGCCTGGAGCAGCCGTACGGTCCGCTCCAGCATGCGGGCACGGGCCACCCGGAGCTCGGCCGGACGCTCGTGGTGCCCGGCGAGGACGCGGAGCATCGGGTGCAGACAGCCGGGGACCTCGTACTGGGGCAGCGGCGAGTCCACCGCGTGCAGGAAGCCGAGGGCGACGAAGTCGTCCAGGGTGGTGCGGGCACTGTCGACCGAGCAGCCGACGAGCGCGGAGGCGGTCTGCGGGTCGACCAGTCCGGCCGGCGCGAGGGCGAGCAGGCGCAGCATCCTGGCGGGGGTGGCGGGCAGGACGTCGTAGGCGAGGCGGAAGACCCGGCTCAGGGCGGTCCCCTCGGCGGGGTCGGTGCGCAGTTGCTTGGCGAGGTCCAGGACGGCCGCCTTGGGGCGGGCGGCGAGCCAGCCGCCCGCCAGCATCAGCGCGGCGGGCTGCCCCTGGCACTCCTCGGCCAGGCCCTCGGCGGCCCGGGGGTCGACGGTGATGCGGACCGAGCCGGTGTGCCGGGACAGCAGCTCCACTCCGGACTTGGCGTCCAGGCCGCCCAGAGTGCAGGGGCGGACGTCCGAGATGCCGGTCAGCGGGCCCTCGGAGACCGCGACGACCAGGCAATCCGGGGTGTCCGGCAGCAGGGCGTCGACCTGCTCGGCGTCGGCCGCGTCGTCCAGCAGGAGCAGCGCGCGGCGGTCGGCCAGGGCGCTGCGCAGGGTGTCGGTGAGGTCGTCGCCGCAGGCCCCGGCAGGGGCCACCCGGTCCAGGGCGGCGAGCAGCTCACGGGCCGCGCGCTCGACGGGTACGGGGGTGCCGTCGGGGTCGGTCAGGCGGGCGCGCAATACCCCGTCGGGGTAACGGTCCGCGACCTGGTGCACGAGTTCCTCGGCGAGTGCGGTGCGTCCCGAGCCGCGCCGGCCGGCGATGAGCAGCACCCGCGCGCGTGGGGGTTTGCGGCCGGCGAGGGTGTCCAGGCCGGCGCGCTCGATGTCGGCGCACAGTTCCTTCAACTCCCGTGTGCGGCCCAGGAACTGACTCTCGCCGGCAGCGTGTCCGGTCAGCCGCACGTCGCCTGTCTCCACGACCTGATCCGTCACGGGCCACACTCCCGTCCCACGCACGCAAGCCCGCCGGGAATCCGGTTCGGGCGTGCCTCAGAGCCTAGTTCACGCTCTGCAACGTTCCGGGTGGAGCACGACGGGCACGGCAGCCACATCCCCCGATCGGATCAGCCGATCGTAGGACTGACAGCGTGGGGGCCGCGCCTCGAAGGGGCGCGGGGAACTGCGCGACCAGCCACGGCTACACCGCACCCGACCAACGGCCTTCGCGGCACCCACCTGTCCCAGCACCCCCAGCGGAGCGCCTACGCCTCGAACGGCCGCGCCGGCCACGGCGCCTGGGCCGGGCGCAGTGCGTCCAGGCCGTTGCCCGCGCGGGCGGCGACCAGGGACAGGACGCCCACCACGAGGCAGTTGTTGTGGAGTTCGCCGGCCAGTACGCCCCGGACGAGGTCCTCGACCGGGACCCGGTCCAGTTCCATGTCGGCCTCTTCCTCCTCGACCGCGAAGCGCTCGCCCTCGGCCTCGGACAGATCGCGGGCGAGGAAGATCCGTACGGCCTCGTCGCAGCCGCCGGGAGTGGTGTAGACGTCGGTCAGCACCCGCCAGTCCTCGGCCTTGACGTGCGCCTCCTCGTACAGCTCCCGCTGCGCGGCGTGCAGCGGGTTCTCGCCGGGGACGTCGAGCAGACCGGCCGGGATCTCCCACAGCTTGTGGCGCACGGGGTGGCGGTACTGGCGCAGGACCAGGACGCGGTCGGCCTCGTCGAGGGCGAGGACGGCCACGGAGCCGGGGTGGACCTGGTAGTCACGGCCGACCACGGTGCCGTCGGGCATGACCACGTCGTCGGTGCGGACGGAGGTCTTGTTGCCGACGAAGGGGGTGTCCGTCGCCCGGACCTCCCACTCCTCCGGGGTGTCCTTGATCGTCATGCCTGTCCTTCCACGTACCCGACCCGACCTGCTGAAAAGAAACCGGGGTGCACACCCTTTGAAGGGATGCACCCCGGCCACCGTACAACTGGTGTGTTACTTCGAAGTCTTCCGCTCGACCGAGGCCTTGACGAGCCCGGCGAACAGCGGATGCGGACGCGTCGGACGCGAGCGCAGCTCCGGGTGTGCCTGGGTGGCGACCAGGTACGGATGGACGTCGCGCGGGTACTCGACGTACTCGACGAGCTTGCCGTCCGGGGAGGTGCCGGAGAACTGGATACCCGCCTTCTTCTCCAGCTCGGCCCGGTAGGCGTTGTTCACCTCGTACCGGTGACGGTGCCGCTCCTCGACGTACTCCTTGCCGTCGTACACCTCGCGCACGATCGACCCCTCGGCCAGCTTGGCCGGGTACATGCCCAGCCGCATCGTGCCGCCCATGTCGCCCTCGCCGGCGACGATGTCGAGCTGCTCGGCCATGGTGGAGATGACGGGGTGGCCGGTGGCCGGGTCGAACTCGGTGGAGTTGGCGTCCTGGATGTCGACCAGGTTGCGCGCGGCCTCGATCACGATGCACTGCAGGCCCAGACAGAGGCCGAGCAGCGGGATCTTGTTCTCGCGGGCGTACTTGATCGCACCGACCTTGCCGAGCACGCCGCGGTCGCCGAAGCCGCCCGGGATGCAGACGCCGTCGACGTCGCCGAGCTGCTGGGCCGCGCCCGCCGGGGTCTTGCAGTCGTCGGAGGTGACCCACTTGATCTTCACGCGGGCCCGGTTGGCGAAGCCGCCGGCACGCAGCGCCTCGGTGACCGACAGATAGGCGTCGGGCAGGTCGATGTACTTGCCGACCAGCGCGAGGGTGATCTCGTGGTCGGGCTTGTGGACACGGTCGAGCAGGTCGTCCCAGGTGGTCCAGTCGACGTCCCGGAACGGCAGGTCCAGCTTGCGAACGACATAGGCGTCCAGGCCCTCGCCGTGCACGGTCTTCGGGATGTCGTAGATCGAGCGGGCGTCGGGGCAGGCGACGACGGCGGCCTCGTCGACGTCGCACATCAGCGAGATCTTCCGCTTGATCGCGGTGGGCACCTCGCGGTCGCAGCGCAGCACGATCGCGTCCGGCTGGATACCGATGTTGCGCAGGGCCGCAACCGAGTGCTGGGTGGGCTTCGTCTTCAACTCACCCGAGGGCCCGATGTAGGGCAGGAGCGAGATATGGACGACGAAGACGTTGTCACGGCCGACCTCGTGACGGACCTGGCGGACGGTCTCCAGGAACGGCAGCGACTCGATGTCGCCGACCGTGCCGCCGACCTCGGTGATCACGACGTCGACCTCGTCCGTCGCCATGCGGCGGATGCGGTGCTTGATCTCGTTGGTGATGTGCGGGATGACCTGCACGGTGTCACCCAGGTACTCGCCGCGCCGCTCCTTGGCGATCACGGTGTTGTACACCTGACCCGTGGTGACGTTGGCGGAGCCGTCCAGGTCGCGGTCGAGGAAACGCTCGTAGTGGCCGATGTCCAGGTCGGTCTCGGCGCCGTCGTTCGTGACGAACACCTCACCGTGCTGGAAGGGGTTCATCGTGCCCGGGTCCACGTTCAGGTACGGGTCGAGCTTCTGCATCACGACGCGCAGACCACGGGCCTTGAGCAGCATGCCGAGGCTGGAGGCCGTCAGGCCCTTGCCGAGCGAGGAGGCGACACCCCCGGTGACGAAGATGTGCTTGGTCGTCGAGTTTCGAAAAGCAGCGGGCGGCATGGCCAAGAGGGGGCTCCCGTGGTCGCGGTTTGGGGGTGCGGTGCGGCTGCCTGCCGGAGGCTTCTCCGGGGGTTGCCGTCGCTGCGGTTCGGGGGTTTGCTGGCCCACCGGTCCACGGGCTACCAGCGTATCAGCGCCGCGGGGCGATGGCTTCCGGCCACGCTCCGCGCACACGCCGACACGGAGGCGATCATCGTTACCGGTCTCTCACCCCTTGCTCACTCGTTCGGCGTACCTGCCTTGCCCGGAGCGGCACACAGATCATCTGCGTGCGTCGTATCCTGCTCGGACACTCGCTGCCGAGCCCGCCCGGCCCAACGGCACCACCCCCCGCCCGTGAGCGCCGGAACAACGTGAGCTCGTCAGTTCGTTGAGCAAGAATTGGCGCTTTGCGTCACGGCTGAGTGACCTGTTTTGCTTCACAGCTCAACGACGCATTGCAAGACCTGCTGAAACCCCCCTTGACCGCACTAGCGACAGCCCCCTCGTGGGGTGACGTGGCCGTTCGACTGGAGTTGCACGTGGCCGGGCGCATCGAAGACTACGCACTCATCGGAGACATGCAGACCGCTGCCCTGGTCTGCCGGGACGGGACGGTCGACTGGCTGTGCCTGCCCCGCTTCGACTCGCACGCCATCTTCGCCGGCCTGCTGGGCACCGAGGAGCACGGCTTCTGGCGGCTCGGCCCCGCGTACGCCTCCGACCAGCAGCCACCCACCGCCGCCCGGCGCAGCTACCGCGGTGACTCGCTGGTCCTGGAATCCGAGTGGGACACCCAGCGGGGCACGGTCAGGGTGACCGATTTCATGCCGCCGCGTGACGGCGCCCCGCAGCTGATCCGGATCGTGGAGGGCGTCTCGGGCCGTGTGCCGATGCGCTCGGCGCTCAGGATGCGGTTCTCGTACGGCCGGGTGGTGCCCTGGGTGCACAAGCACGAAGGGCGCACGGTGGCCGTGGCGGGCCCCGACTCCGTGTGGTTCGACACATCCGCCGAGACCTACGGCAAGTCTCTGACGACGTACGCGGATTTCACGGTCGCCCCGGGTGACCGGATCGCGTTCACGATCTCCTGGCAGCCCTCGCACAAGGAGCCGCCGCCGCTGCCCGAGCCGGAGCAGTCGCTGGAGGCGACGGAGGACTTCTGGCGCGAGTGGGTCGATCACTGTACGTACCACGGCCCCTACCGCGAGGCCGTGATCCGCTCGCTGATCACGCTGAAGGCCCTGACGTACGCCCCGACCGGCGGCATCGTCGCCGCGCCCACCACCTCCCTGCCGGAGGACATCGGCGGCGTCCGCAACTGGGACTACCGCTACACGTGGCTGCGCGACGCGGCGATCACCCTGTCCTCGCTGCTGCGCACCGGCTACCGCGAGGAGGCCCGCGCCTGGCGCGAGTGGCTGCTCAGGGCGGTCGCGGGCGACCCGGAGAACCTGCAGATCATGTACGGCATCGCCGGCGAGCGCGAGCTGGGCGAGGCGGAGCTGGACTGGCTGCCGGGCTACGAGAACTCCGCCCCGGTCCGGGTCGGCAACGGCGCGGCCCACCAGCTCCAGCTCGACGTGTACGGCGAGGTCACCGAGGCCCTGCACCTGGCCCATATGACGGGCCTCGCGCGCAACGACTACGCCTCGCTGCTCCAGCTCAAGCTGATCCGCTACCTGGAGGGCCACTGGCAGGAGCCGGACGAGGGCATCTGGGAGGTGCGCGGCCCGCGCCGCCACTTCGTGCACTCCAAGGTGATGGCCTGGGTCGCGGTCGACCGCACGATCAAGCTGATCGAGTCCGGTGACGCCGACGGCCCGCTGGAGCGGTGGAAGGAACTGCGCGACGACATCCACCGGGACGTGTGTGAGAAGGGTTACGACAAGGAGCGCAACACCTTCACGCAGTCGTACGGCTCGAAGGAGCTGGACGCCTCGCTGCTGCTGATCCCGCAGATGGGCTTCCTGCCGCCGGACGACAAGCGCGTCATCGGCACCATCGAGGCGATCCAGCGGGAGCTGTCCACGCCGGACGGCTTCATCCTGCGCTACCCGACGGAGGGCGACAACGCGGGCGTCGACGGTCTGCCCGGCGACGAGGGCGCGTTCCTCGCCTGCTCGTTCTGGATGGCCGACGACCTGGCGATGATCGGCCGCGTGGACGAGGCCCGCAAGCTGTTCGAGAAGCTCCTGGCCCTGCGCAACGACCTCGGCCTGCTGGCCGAGGAGTGGGACCCGCACCTCCAGCGCCAGGTGGGCAACTTCCCGCAGGCGTTCAGCCACGTGCCGCTGATCGACACGGCTCTGCGCCTGACGGCCTCGGGCGCCTACGGCGGCTGAACGGGCCGGGGCGGCGGATCTGCGCGCCGCCGGACACGCGAGGTGATCGTGTG
>NZ_JBHUQX010000347.1:0-10270 GCF_042674225.1 Streptomyces sp. NPDC056948 | reverse complement strand
GGGCGTGCCGGGCCGGCACGCCCCGCGTCGTCGTGCGTCAGGAGCGGGTCAGCTCGATCCGGTACTGCCGGGTCCGCGAGCCGTCCTCGCTGCTCACGGTCACGACGGCTTCGCGTGCTGCCTCCTTGCGGACGGTCACGGTCGCGTACGGGTCGCGGGCCGTCGCGGTGATCCTCGCCCGGTCCGGGCGGTCGGAGGTCACGCGGTAGCTCGTCCGGTCCGGGTCGAAGCCGTCGACCGGCACACCGTCGACCTCGATCGACGCGGCCCCGGCGTCCGAGGAGGTCCCGGGCGCCTTGGCGCGCAGCTCGATCTCCCCGAGGGTGAGGTAGCCGCCCGGGCGTGCCGTCATGGCCACGCGCACCCCGGTCACCGGGCCGGTGGCGCGGACCGGGACGTCGACCACCGGCGTGCCCTCGGTGCCTACGGCGACCTCGTCGCTCGCGTCGGCCCAGGTGCCGTCGGTCCCGCGCACCTGCACCTTGAGGGACTCCGCGAAGCTGAGGTTGGCGCCGTCGCGGTGGAAGTGGGTGACGACCCTGGTCAGTTCGCGTGCCTCGGGCAGGGTGAAGGTGATGGTGTCGGCCGGGTTCTTGGTGCCTGATCTCCAGTTCGACCAGGCCTTCTCGGACGTGTTTCCGTTGCGCAGGCCCTCGGCGGAGTAGCCGCTCTCGGTGTACGTCGCGCCGACCGTCACGCCTTCGTCGACCGCGGTGTTCGTGTCCCGGGGTGCGGTGACCTGGACGCGTACGGCCGCCGCTGCCGTCGTTCCGCCGGGGACCCGGGCGGTGCCGCGCAGGGTCACCACTCCGGCGTCGTCGAACGCGCCGTCGGGTGCGGGGTCCCAGGTGACCGGGAGGTCGGCCGTTCCGCCGTGCCGTCCGACGCCGGTGACCGTGGTGGGCAGGTCGGGGCGTCCTCCGGTGTAGGTCTTGGCGCGGGCCGGGAGCGTGGAGGCGATGGTGTCCACGGTGACGACCGCTTCGGCCCGGACGGTCCGGCCGAGCGCGTCGGTCGCCCGGCCCTTCACCCGGACGGTTCCGGCCTTGTGCCACCGTGACTCGGAGGGCAGCGTCCACTCCACGGGGAGCGATCCCCGGGCACCGTCCCGGTAGACGGGCGTCACGGTCCCGGGCAGTTCGGGAATGCGTCCGGGGACGGTGAACGCCTTGGCCTGCTGGGTACGGAGCACCGTCTCGTCGGTGACGGCCCACCGCTGGTTGGCGTTGGAGGTCGGCAGGAAGGCCGAGACGCGGGCGCCGTCCGCTGTCGACTGCCCGACGACGTCGAGGAGGCGGCCCGTGGCGGCGTTGACGAACGTCCAGGTGCCGTCCCCGGTGGTCGACATGATCCACTGCGCGGCCGGGGTGTCGCCCTCTTCCAGCACCGCTTCGTTGTCACGCACGGCCAGGCGCGTGCCCGTGGCGGCGTTGACGAGGGCGTAGCGCTCCCGGTTGCTGTCACCCTTGGTCAGCTGCTTCACGGACCAGAGCTGGGACTTGGCGGCCGGGTCGGCCGTGCGGACGACGACACCGTTGCCCTCGGCGGACGGGGCCAGGGACTTGCCGCTCTGGGTTCCCTGAAGGCGGTAGACGTGGCCGGGCCGGACGAGTGCGGCATCCTCGGCGGTGCCCGACACACCGTCGACGAGTAGGGTCGTGACCGACTTCGGCGGCACGGTCACGGTGGCGGAATCGTCCGTCACCTTCACCGGGGTGCCGCGGACGAGGGCGCCGTCCGCACTGGTCACGACGGGGGTCACCTTGGCGCCGGGTGCGACGCGCCCGAAGCGTGAGAGGTCCAGGGTCACGGCGCGCGGGGCCGTTCCGCTGTTGACGTGCACGACGGTCGCTCCGCGTCCCGACTTCCGTACGGCGGCGACGCTGGAGGGGTCGTCGGCCTTCACGAAGTGGTCGCCGGGGCGGATGTGGTGGGTGAAGTTGCGCAGGGTGTGGAACTTGGTGTTGGCCCGGATCGGGCAGCTCTCCAGGGTGTCCTTCGCGGTGCAGTTGAACGGGATGTGGATGCTGCCCCAGTTCTTGCCCGCCTGCGCCTGAGGGATGGAGTCCTCCACGGGTTGCCACAACACCCAGGCGGAGGGCTCCAGTTCACGGATGTCCTCGACGACCCGGGTGGCGATGCCGAGCCCCGGTTCCATGCCGGTGAAGTCGGTGCCGGTGCCCCAGGTGCCCTCCACCTCGCTCATCCAGAACGGCCGGTCGGCGGCCTTGGCGCTGTCGCGGGCGCTGGTGCGCATGCCGGTGCCGTAGGTGTGCACGTTGAGCTGGTCGACGGCGGCACGGGCGGATCTGTCGTAGGCGTTCCAGTTGCGTACGAAGGTGCTCGGGTTGGTCTCGTCCATCGCGGAGACGGTGGCGCGGGTCTTCGCCTGGTCGAGGGCGCGGCGCACGGCCAGTACGACCTTCTGCTGAAGCTCCGGGCCGGCGTGGGCGCCCTCCTGGCGGCCGCCGGTGGGCTGTCCGTCGGGGCCGAGCTGGGTGCCCCAGTAGTTGGTGTTGGGCTCGTTGAGCGGGGCGAGGGTGTCGAACTTGATGCGGTGTTTTTTCTCCAGTTGCTCCGTCACCTTGACCAGGTAGGCGGCGAAGTCGTCGACGCGGTCCGGTCGTATCTGGTCGGTGTTGGCGTCGAAGCCTCCCGAGACATAGCCGCTGACGGTCTGGAACCAGGGCGGCGAGTTGCTGAAGGCCTCCCACTTGGTCACCTTGTTCTTGACCCGGTCCACCCACCAGCGCTGTCCCGCGTCGGCGGACCAGTCCCAGTGCTCGGGGTCGTCGGGGTTCCACCAGTCGGTGTCCTCCCTGGTGGTGCCCGCCGGGGCCTTCCAGAAGCCGTCCATCGTCGCGCCGGTCTTCATGTAGTCCTTGCGGACGTCGGGCGCGTTGCCACCGCCGATGTTGTAGCGCGCGATGTTGAGGCGGAGGCCGTCCTTGCCGAACAGCATGTCGGCGAGCTTCTGGCGGATGGGTTCCGGGTAGCGGCCCGTGATGTTGGCGAACCAGACGAGGCTCGTCCCCCACCCTTCGAACTCCTGCTGCCGGTAGGAGGGGTCGATCCGTACCGTGACCGCGCTGCCGGGCGGTTCGGCGGCAGCGGCAGGAGGCACGGTCACGAGTCCCGCGCCGAGTACCAGGGGGACGGCGACCGCCAAGGCCGGGGCGAGGCGATGTCTGCTGGACATGGATTCCCTTCGGGAGCGAACAGAACCGCGCAGAATCAATCGAGCTTCCCGAATGTTTTAGGACGGCAATCAACACGTCAAGAGGTGGGACGAGTTGGGAACCGGCGCACACCCCTTGACGCGTTCCGCCTCACCGCCCCAATAATGACCATCCACCTACCGTCCACATATCTAAACGACGTTCTCTGTTGTGTACGTGAGCGAGCACGGAGGCGCAGTGACCGGTTTAGGCACCATCCGCAGTCGTCCGATCGTCGCCTCCCTCGCCGCCCTGCTCGCCGTCTCCGGCTGCTCGGTGGCCGGTGCCGACCCCATCGGCGGCGGCCCGGGCACCCTGCGCATCGTCCTGCCCGAGGAACCGCCGACCCTCGAACCCTGTGACGCCTCGCTGACCGCGACGGGCCGGGTCACACGGGCCAACATCACGGAGGCACTGACCGAGCGCGAGCCGTCCACCGGACGCCTGGAACCCGCCCTCGCCACCAAGTGGACCCGGGATTCGGCCACTTCGTGGACCTTCACCCTCCGCGAGGGTGTCACCTTCCACGACAGGACGCCCTTCACAGCGGCCGCCGCCGCGTTCTCCATCGAGCGCGCCACGGATTCCGGCATCGACTGCAACGTCGACGGCTACATCTTCGCGGACAGCGAGCTGACCGCCACACCCGTCGACGACACCACGCTCCGGGTCACCACGGCGAAGCCCGACCCGATCCTGCCGCTGCGCCTGTCCTTCGTCGAGATCGTGCCGACGAGCACCGACCCCGACTCCCGGGTGCGCGAGCCGGTCGGCACGGGGCCCTACCGGATCGACGACTGGAACCAGGGCCGTCACCTGCGGCTGAAACGCTTCCCCGGTTACTGGGGCAAGGCTCCCGAGTTCGCCGCTGCCACCTACGTCTGGCGCGCCGAGGGCAGTGTGCGCGCGGCCAGGGTGACGAACAACGAGGCGGACGTCGCGATCGGGCTCGCCCCCGAGGACGGGGCCGGTGACCGCGCGGTCGAGTTCGCCACCAACGAGGTGTCGTACCTGCGGATGGACGCCACCGAGCCGCCCCTGGACGACATCCGGATCCGGCAGGCCGTCAACTACGCGATCGACCGGGAGGGGCTGGTCACCGCGGTCTTCGCCGGTCGGCCCAGCGGGCAGCTCGTGTCGAAGGGCGTCACCGGCTACAACCCGCGCATCGAGCCATGGCCGTACGACCCGGAACGGGCCCGGAGACTCGTCGCCGAGGCCCGCGCCGACGGAGTCCGCACCGGCACCACCATCACCCTCATCGGCCGCAACGGCATCTACCCGAAGGCCGCCGAGGCGATGGAGGTCGTGCAGGACGGTCTGATCAAGGCCGGGCTGAAGGTCAGGATCAAGATGCTGGACGTCAACGCCTGGCTGGAATACCTGCTGCGCCCCTTCCCCGCCGGCGACACCGGCCCCACCCTGCTCCAGGCCCAGCACGGCAACCAGGCGGGCGACGCCGCTTTCACGATGGGACAGATCTACGGCAGTGAGGGCGCCCAGAGCAGCTACGGCACCGAAGCACTCGACACGCTCATCGAGGAGGCACAGCTCGCCTCGGGCGGGAAACGGCAGAAGGCGTTCGCGGACGCGTTCACCCATCAGAACGACGAGGTCGTCCGGGACGCCGTCATGGCCAATATGACCGGCCTGCTCGCCCTCTCCCCCAAGGTCCGCTACCGGCCCGACTCGGCCACCAACGACGAGATGCGACTCGCCGACATGCGCCGCGCGGACTGAGGGAGGACATCACATGCTGACCCTGCTGCGCCGCCGTGCGGTCTCCAGTGTCATCCCGTTGCTCGTGGTGGTCCTCGGAGTCTTCTTCCTGGCCCGCCTCACCGGGGACCCCGCCAACCTGTATCTGCCGTTGAGCGCGACGCCCGAGATGCGGGCCGAGTTCGCCGCCCGCAACGGCCTGGACGAACCGCTGATCACCCAGTTCGGCGACTATCTCGCCCAGGTCGCCCACCTCGACTTCGGCGAGTCGCTGCGCACCGCCCAGCCGGCGGGCGAGGCCGTCCTGCGGGCCTTCCCCGCGACGCTCCAACTGGCCGGCTGGACGATGCTGCTCGCCCTCGTGGGCGCGGTGGTCATCGGCAGTCTGGCGGCCTACCGCCCGAACTCGGCGACCGACCGCATCGCGAGCTTCCTGTCCTCCACGGCCGCCAGCGTCCCCGACTTCTGGATCGCCATCATGGGCGTGCTGGTCTTCGCGGTCACCCTGGGCTGGCTGCCCACGTCCGGCACGAGCGGCGCGGCGGCCTGGGTGCTGCCCGTGGCCACACTGCTCATCCGCCCGTTCGGCGTGCTGGTCCAGGTGGTGCGCGGCGCCATGGTCTCGGCGCTGTCCGCCCCGTATGTGAAGGTGGCGCGCGGCAAGGGGGCCTCCGAACTCCGGGTGGTCTTCGGGCACGCCCTGCGCAACGCCGCCGCACCGGCGCTGACCGTCGCGGGCGATCTGGCCGTGGGGCTGGTCAACGGGGCGGTCGTCGTCGAGACGATCTTCGGCTGGCCCGGCATCGGCAAGCTCATGATCGACTCGGTGCTGCAGCGCGACTTCGCGGTGCTTCAGGCGGCGGTCCTCCTGACCGCCCTGGCGATCTTCGCCCTCAACATCCTGGTCGACCTCTGTCACGCGCTCCTCGACCCACGGGTACGACAGCGGGCGGCGGCATGAGCCAAGGACGGGACATGCTTCAGAAAGCCACATCCCAGACGGACGCTACGACCGTACGGCGGCGGTGGTTCGCCCTGCTGCTCCGGGACCGGTTCGCCTGCGCGGCGGCCCTGCTCCTGCTCGTGATCGCGCTGAGTGCCGTACTGGGGCCGCTCCTGGCCGGGGACCTGGCGACCCGCCAGAACCTGCGTGACCCGGGCCGGCCGCCGTTCAGTCTCGACCACGGCTGGGCCTTCGTCCTGGGCAGCGACTCCCTCGGCCGGCCCGTCGCCGCGCGGCTGCTGGCCGCGGCCGGGACGACCCTGGCCGTGGCGGTGCCCGCCGTGCTGTGCTCGCTGGTCATCGGCTCGGTGTGGGGCATGTGGGCGGGCTATCACGGCGGTTGGCGCGAGAACGTGTCGCTGCGGGTGGCCGACGTGATCCTCAGCTTCCCCTCGCTGCTGCTGGCCGTGGTCGTGCTCTATGTGTTCTCGCCGAGTGCCGCGAGCATCGTGCTGGTGCTGGCCGTCGCCCGGATCCCGGTATATCTGCGCACCGCCCGGGCCGAGGCCGCGGAGTTGCGCAGCCGGCTGTTCATGGACGCGGCCCGGACGTTCGGCACGGGCAGCTGGGCGGCCATCCGTCGCCATGTCGCGCCGAGCGTGCTGCCCACGCTGCTCACCGTCGCCGCGCTCGACTTCTGCTTCGTGATGCTGGCCGAGTCCTCGCTGAGCTTTCTGGGCATCGGCATTCAACCGCCGGACGTGAGCTGGGGGCTGATGGTCGCCCAGGGGCGGCAGGAGCTGCAGAGTGCGTGGTGGATCGCACTCTTTCCGGGGCTCGCGATCGTCGTCACGACCGTGTCGGCGACCGTTCTCGCCTCCTGGGCCAGGCTGACGACGGATCCGGGGCAGCGGTGGCGGCAGGGGCTCGGGCGGCGTTCCCGGGGGCCGCGTGCGGCGGGCGGGGGCGGCAAGGGTTCGGTGACGGGGAGCGCGGCCGGGGTCGGCGACGGTGCGATGAGCGCGAGCGGTACGCCCGCCGACCCGTCCACGGACACGGCCTCCCCGGTGGACGGCGACCGCACCGAGGGCTTGTCTCCGGGCGGCGTCCTGGTCGTGGACGACCTGGCCGTCGACGTGCGCACTCCGGCCGGGCCGGTCCATGTCGTGCGCGGCGTGAGCTTCGCCGTGCGGTCGGGCGAGACGCTGGCGTTGCTGGGCGAGTCGGGCTGCGGCAAGAGCATGACCGCACACGCCGTCGCCGGTCTGCTCGACCCGGTCGCCGAGGTGGTGGGCGGGCAGGTCCGGCTCGACGGCGAGGACCTGCTCGGGCTCGGAGCACGCGCCAGGCGCCGACTGGCCGGCCCGGGTCTGGCCATGGTCTTCCAGGACGCGCTCAGCGCGCTCAACCCCGTCCACACGGTCGGAGCGCAACTGGCCGAGCCGTTCCGCATCCACGAGGGCATGTCCCGGCGCGCGGCGCGGGCCAGGGCGGTGGAGCTGATGGAACGCGTGGGCATCCCGGAGGCCCGCTCCCGGGCGGACGCCTATCCCCACCAGTTCTCGGGAGGCATGCGGCAGCGCCTGCTCATCGCGACGGCGGTCGCCCTGCGGCCGAAGGTCCTGATCGCCGACGAGCCCACGACGGCCCTGGACGTCACCGTGCAGGCGCAGATCATGGACCTGCTCGGCGAGTTGCGCGGCGAGCAGCGGACAGCCCTCGTCCTCATCACACACGACCTCGGGCTCGCCGCCGAGCACGCGGACCGGGTCGCGGTCATGTACGCGGGGACGGTGGTGGAGACCGGGCCGGTGGCGGAGGTGTTCGCCCGGCCCCACCACCCGTACACCCGGGGCCTGTTGGAGTCGGTGCCGGCCGAGCAGCACCGGGGCTCCCGCCTGACGTCGATTCCCGGGAGCCCGCCGGACCCGGCCGCGGTGCCGGCCGGCTGCGCCTTCCGTACGCGCTGTCCCATGGCCCGGGAGCGATGCGTGACCCACCGTCCGGCGCTGACCGGCACCGGGACCGGCCGGGCCGCCGCCTGCCACTTCGGGAAGGAACTGGCCGATGCCTGAACGCGGGACCCTGCTGGAGGCCACCAGTCTGGCCAAGAGCTTCACCGTCCGAAGGACCGTACGGGGCAGCACCCGGCTGCGGGCGCTGGACGGGGTGGACCTGGCTCTCGGACGCGGCGAGACCCTCGGCCTCGTCGGCGAGTCCGGCTGCGGCAAGTCCACGCTGGCCAGGATCCTCCTGCTGCTGGAGCGGCCCGACGCGGGCACCGTGCGGTACGAGGGCGTCGACCCGTTCGCGTTGTCGGGTGCGGAGCTGCTCGCCTGGCGGCGGAAGGTGCAGATGGTCTTCCAGGACCCGTTCGGTTCGCTCAACCCCCGCCTCAGCGCGGCGGATCTCATCGGGGAGCCCTGGCTGACCCATCGCGACCTGGTCCCCCCTTCGCGGCGGTCGGCGCGCGTGGGCGAACTGCTGGAGATGGTCGGGCTGCGCGCGTCGGACGCCGGCCGCCACCCGCACGAGTTCTCCGGCGGTCAGCGGCAGCGGATCGGCATCGCCCGGGCCCTGGCACTGGAACCCGAAGTGATCGTCTGCGACGAACCCGTCTCCGCGCTGGACCTGTCGGTGCAGGCGCAGGTGCTCAACCTCCTGTGCGACCTGCGGGACGAGCTGGGGCTGTCGTACCTCTTCATCTCGCACGACCTGTCCGTGGTGCGGCACCTCGCCGACCGGGTCGCCGTGATGTACCTCGGCAGGATCGTGGAGACGGGCCCGACGGAGGAGGTCTACGAACGGCCGCGCCACCCGTACACGGAGGCGCTGCTGTCGGCGGCCCCTTCGCCTCTGGCCGGCAGCGGGCGCCGGCGGGAACGCATCGTACTCACCGGCGAGATCCCGTCTCCCGCCGACCCGCCGTCCGGTTGCCGGTTCCGGACCCGGTGCCCCCGGGCGCGGGACCTGTGCGCCGAAGCCGTACCCGAACCTCCGCCGGGTGCGCCCCTCCACGGTGCGGCATGCCACTTCCCGCTGGCGGTCACGGCTTGACGGCCGGTGTCATTCGACGTCGTCCACCAGGAACTCCTGGTCCCGTGCCCCCGTGCAGCGCTGCTGGGCGATCTCGGCGCCCGCCGCCCGGTCTTCGGCGCCGTTGATGCCGAGACACATCCCGTTCTGCACCACGTGGATCCGGTAGCCGTCGGCCTCGGAGCCTCCGGCGGAGTCGAAGAAGAAGTGCTGGCTGGTGCGGTCCGCCGAACAGCTCTCCCAGGGCCAGGGCTCGAGCAGTCCCTCGACGACATGGCCGCTGCCCAGCGCGGTGAGACAGCCGTCGCCGTACACCGGGTGGCGCCATTGGATGTAGTACGAGCCTGTGTTGCCGACCGACACCAGTGACAGGTCAGGCGGTGTGGCGTCACCACAGGGGCGTTGGACGGCGACCTGGCTCCGATAGCGCCCCTTGCGGTCGTGGCCCTCGGTGACGCAGAGCTTGGGCGCCAGGGCCGGGCGGATCCGGGACGGTCCCGGTGGCGGGCCTTCGACGTCGGTGGATGAGGAGGGGACCGAGGAGGGGTCCAGGCGCGGTCCGGCACCGGCCGCGCGCGTTCCCTTGCCTCGGTCGCTCGTCTCGCCGGGCAGCAGCGCCCAGGCTCCGACACCGGCGAGCAGAAGCGCGGCGACGGCGGAGGCGGCCAGGGCTCGCCGGTTCTTGACCCGGCCGGTGACCGCGGGCTCGGTGAGGGGTTCCGGGGTCGAGGTGGGGGTCGGAGCGGGGGTCGGACCGTCGGCGGCGTGGGCCGGGTCATCATCCGCCGCGTGCGTCGAGCTGTCGTGCCCGGGTGTCTGTTCGGCGTGCGCGGGTGTCGACCCGCCGTCCACGGGCGTAGCCCCGTCGTCCGCATCCGACGGCTCGGCGGCGGCCAGCCGGTCCCTGGCCTCCAGCCAGACGGCGGCATCCTCGTTTCCTCCGCACGCGCGGACGAACGCGACGACCACCTCGGCACGCGGCAGCGAGTCCCGGCGCAGCGCGTCGGCCGCGGTGCTCCGCGCGAGCACGTCACCGCGCCGTTCGGCGTTTCTCTCCAACTGCCGGTAGGTCAGGCCGGCCTGTTCCTTGAGCCATCGCAAGCAGGCCACGAACTCCGCGGCGCTGCGCGCCTCGTGCGGCAACGGACGCTCTCTCCCCATGTCCGGCCATCCTGGTCGTGCCTCTGGCCATGGACAATCCGGAATTCTGCCAATCCCCGTCCCGCCACTCTCGTGTTCCGGACACCGCCACGACAGTGCCGGACAAGAACGAGCAGGGCCACGACCAGTCCGGACAGCGCTACCGCGTCCGGGACAGCCCAAGGCCGACCGGCCTGATCAACCGCCCCGAGCG
>NZ_JBHUQX010000346.1:0-10282 GCF_042674225.1 Streptomyces sp. NPDC056948 | reverse complement strand
CAGATATCTACACCATACGAATCGTGTCCCGTCACGGCAGGAACATAAGTCCGAATAAATGCGGGCAGGGACCTCGACGCGCCTTTTCTTCGGAAATTCTCAGACTTCGTGGGCCGGACGGTCGCCCGTTCTCACCCCAGTGTCACCACCGGCACCGGATTGCTCCCGCTCCACGAGCCGTTGAACCCGAACGTCACCGAACCGCCGTCCGGCACCGACCCGTTGTACGAGGCGTTCACGCAACTGACCGCCGTCCCCGACTGCGTGCAACTCGCGTTCCAGGCCTGCGTGATCCGCTGCCCGGCGGCGAACGTCCAGTTCGCCTTCCACGACGACAGCGCGGCCCCCGAGCACGCGATCCGCACCTGTCCCGTATAGCCCGTGCTCCACTGGCTGGTGACGCTGTACGCCGCCGTGCAGGCACCGGTCGGGGGCGGGGTCGTCGTGCCGCCGAGCGCCTGGGCGAGGGCGTGGTACGCCGGTTTCGGGCTGTAGTTCTCGTCGTACGGCGTCGCGGCGCCCTGGCCGGGGAAGGTGTCCGGGATCCAGGAGTCGGAGTCGGTGAAGCCCCAGACGGTGGCGCCGACGCAGCGCGCGACCGCCACGCAGGCGTTCATCACCGCCTTGTAGTCGGCGGCCTGCTGGGTCAGCTTCGCCTCGGTCGCCGGTAGCTGCATCCGGATGTCCAGCTCCGTGATCGCCACGTCGACGCCCAGGTCGGCGAAGCGCTGGATGTTCTGCTGGAGCGTCGAGGGCACCTGGCCGACGATGAGATGGGCCTGCAGCCCGACCCCGTCGATCGGAACCCCGCGTTCCTTCAACGACTTGACCAGGTTGTACAGGGCGGTGCTCTTCGCGTTGACGCCCTCCACGTTGTAGTCGTTGACGTACAGCTCGGTGCTCGGGTCGGCGGCCCGGGCCCAGGTCAGGGCCTGCGCGATGTAGTCCTGGCCGAGGGTGGTGTGGAAGAGGGTCGGGCGGTAGGTGCCGTCCTCGTTGAACGGTTCGTTCACCACGTCCCAGGCGGCGAGTCTGCCCTTGTAGCGGCCGACCTCGGTGGCGATGTGGTCCTGGACGATCGCGCTGAGCTGGTCCCGGGTCCAGTTGCCGTTCGTCAGCCAGCCCGGGTTCTGCTGGTGCCAGACCAGGGTGTGGCCGCGCACCTGCTGGCCGTGGGCCTCGGCGAAGTCGACGATCCGGTCGGCCTCGGCCCAGTTGTAGCCGCCCCGGCTCGGCTCGACGGAACCCCACTTCATGGCATTGCCGGGGGTGAGCGAGTTGAACTCGCGTCCGCTGATGTCGCCGTAGGTGCCGGTGAGCTTGGAGCCGGTGACCGCCGTGCCGATGACCTTGCCCTTGGCGGCGGCGAGTTCGCGCAGCGGGGTGTCGGCGGCGTGTGCCGCGGGGGCCGCGACCAGCAGGGAACCGGCCGTCACGGCGCCGGCCAGGGATGCGAAGAAGCCCGATCTCAGCGATCTCATTGCGGTGCCTCCGAAAGTTTCGGTGGTGCAACCGATTGGCTTCGGAGGAGTGTGGAGACGCCCGCCCCACCCGTCAATACGTCAACTTCCGGCCAGGGGCGCCACCGTGCTGCTGCGCACCACCAGGCTCGTCGCCAGCTCGACCCGGGTCGCCGCCGGGGTGCCCTCCTCGCGGCCGAGGTCCAGGACCAGCTTGGCCGCCGCCTCGGCCATCTCCGTCAGCGGCTGCCGTACGGTCGTCAGCGGCGGCCCGACCAGGGGCGCCACCGGCAGGTCGTCGAACCCGACGACGCTCAGGTCCTCGGGGATGCGCAGCCCCAGTTCGCGCGCGGCCTCGTACAGCCCGAGCGCCTGGAGGTCGTTCCCGGCGAAGACGGCGGTCGGCCGGTCCGGGCGGCGCAGCAGCTCCAGGCCCCGCCGGTAGCCGGCCTCGTGATGGAAGTCGCCGTCCGCGATCAGCCCGGGGTCGACCGGCAGCCCGGCCGTCTCCAGTGCGGCCCGGTAGCCGTCGACCCGGGCGCGGCTGCACATCATCTGCGAGGGCCCGGTGATCGCGCCGATCCTGCGGTGCCCCAGCTCGACCAGGTGCCGGGTGGCCGCGAGACCGCCCTGCCAGTTGGTCGCGCCGATCGACGGCACGTCGGCGCCCGGGTCGCCGGCCGGGTCCATCACCACGAACGGGATGGAGCGGCTGGTCAGCAGCGCCCGCTGCGAGGCGTCGAGCCCGGACAGCACGAGGACGACGCCGTGCGGGCGGCGCGCGGCGACCTGGTCGGCCCAGGTCCGCCCGGGGGTGAGGCGCCCGGCGCTCTCCGACAGCACCACGCTCAGCCCGGCGTCCCGGGCCACGTTCTCCACGCCCCGGATGACCTCCATCGCCCAGGCGCTCTCCAGCTCGTGGAAGACCAGGTCGATCAGGGGCGAGCGGGTCGCCTCGGCGCGGCGGCGCCGGTAGCCGTGGGCGCGCAGCAGGTCCTCGACGCGGGCCCGGGTGGCCGGGGCGACATCGGCGCGGCCGTTCAGGACCTTCGAAACAGTCGGCGCCGACACGCCGGCCTCGCGGGCGATCTCGGCGAGCGTCGCGGTCTGCGCGGTGCGCCCCTGCGTCCGGGTTTGCGTCCGGCTTTCAACGGGCTCCGGGGAAGTCATGGCGGCGATCGTAACCCTGCGGGCCCCCTTGACGAAGTCCTCGCGGCGCCATAGGTTCCCGGAACATTCGGAATACTTAGCGAAACATTCGTAGATACGTTCGCGAGAAACGCTCGTCAGCACCGTTCGTGAGAGGGCCGTCCGTCCACCCGACAGGAGCTTCATGACCACCGTGCCCTGGCGTGACCCCGCGCTGCCCGCCGCCGCCCGCGTCGACGACCTGCTCTCCCGGATGACCCTGGAGGAGAAGACCGCCCAGCTCTACGGCGTGTGGGTGGGCGCCTCGACGGACGGCGACGGAGTCGCTCCGCATCAGCACGACATGACCGTGGACCACGACTGGAACGAGCTGATCACGCGCGGCCTGGGCCAGCTCACCCGCTCCTTCGGCACCGCCCCCGTGGACCCGGCGCTCGGCGCGCGCGCCCTGGCCCGCGCCCAGCGCCGTATCACCGAGGCCGGCCGCTTCGGCATCCCGGCGATCGCGCACGAGGAGTGCCTGGCCGGCTTCACCGCCTGGCAGGCCACGGCCTATCCGGTCCCGCTGGCCTGGGGCGCGACCTGGGATCCCCCGGTGGTCGAGGAGATGGCCCGCCGGATCGGCGACGACCTGCGCTCGGCCGGCGTCCACCAGGGCCTCGCGCCCGTGCTGGACGTCGTACGCGATCCGCGCTGGGGCCGGGTGGAGGAGACGATCGGCGAGGATCCGTATCTGGTCGGCACGGTCGGCTCGGCCTATGTGCGGGGCCTGGAGTCGGCCGGGGTCGTCGCCACGCTCAAGCACTTCGCCGGGTACGCCTCCTCGGCGGGCGCCCGCAATCTGGCACCGGTACGGGCCGGTGTCCGCGAGTTCGCCGACATCACGCTCCCGCCTTTCGAGATGGCGCTGCGCGAGGGCGGGGCGCGCTCGGTGATGGCCGCGTACACCGAGCGGGACGGCGTCCCGGCCTCGGCGGACGCCGAGCTGCTGACCGGGCTCCTGCGCGAGGAGTGGGGCTTCACCGGCACGGTCGTCGCCGACTACTTCGGCATCGGCTTCCTCCAGACCCTGCACCGCGTCGCCGGCACCCCGGCCGAGGCGGCCCACGCGGCCCTCGAAGCCGGCATCGACGTCGAGCTGCCCACCCTCAAGTGCTACGGCGATCCGCTTTCGGCCGCCGTCCGGTCGGGCCAGGTGCCCGAGGAACTCGTGGACCGCGCGGCCCGCCGCGTCCTGCTCCAGAAGTGCGAACTGGGCCTGCTGGACGAGGACTGGACCCCCGAGCCGGCCGCCGCGGTGAACCTGGACTCCACGGGCAACCGCATCCTGGCCCGCCGCCTGGCCGAGGAGTCGGTGGTCCTGCTCGACAACCCCGACGGCCTGCTCCCGCTGGCCCCCGACACCCGGATCGCGGTGATCGGCCCCCGGGCCGCCGACGCCCTGGCCATGCTGGGCTGCTACTCCTTCCCGTCCCACGTCCTCACCCACCACCCCGATGTGCCGACCGGCATCGAGATCCCGACCGTCCTGGACGCCCTGCGCACCGAACTTCCCGACGCCAAGGTGACGTTCGCGCAAGGGTGCGATGTGACCGGCCCGGACACCGCGGGCTTCGAGGAGGCCATCGCCCGCACCGCCGAGGCGGACGTGTGCGTGGCGGTCCTCGGCGACCGGGCGGGCCTGTTCGGCCGGGGTACCTCGGGCGAGGGCTGCGACGCGACGGACCTCGGCCTGCCGGGCGCCCAGGGCGAGTTGCTGGACGCGCTGATCGCCACCGGCGTGCCCGTGGTCCTGGTCCTGCTGACGGGCCGGCCGTACGCGCTCGGCCGCTGGCACGGACGCCTGGGAGCCGTCGTCCAGGCCTTCTTCCCTGGGGAGGAGGGCGGCCCGGCGGTCGCGGGCGTCCTGTCGGGCCGCGTGAACCCGTCGGGCCGTCTCCCCGTCAGTGTCCCGCAGGTCCCCGGCGGCCAGCCCTGGACGTATCTCCAGCCGCCGCTCGGCCTCGCGGGCGAGGTCAGCAACCTCGACCCCACCCCGCTGTACGCCTTCGGCCACGGCCGCTCATACACGACGTTCGCCTGGGAGAGCAGCGCCCTCGAACCGGCCGAGATCGGCACGGACGGCTCGTACGACGTGTCGGTGACCGTCCGCAACACGGGCGAGCGCGAGGGCGCGGAGGTGGTGCAGCTGTATCTGCACGACCCGGTGGCGTCCGTGACCCGCCCCGACATGCGGCTGATCGGCTACCAGCGGGTGACGGCGGCCCCGGGCGAGGCGGCCCGGGTGACGTTCCGCTTCCACGCGGACCTGTCGTCCTTCACCGACCGCGCGGGCCGGCGGGTGGTCGAGCCGGGCGACCTGGAACTGAGACTGGCGGCATCGAGCGCGGACGTACGGCACACCGCGCACCTCACCCTGACGGGCCCGGTCCGGGTGCTCGGCACCGACCGGCGGCTGCGCTGCGAGACGGAGGTCGGCGGCGTGGAATGACCGGCCCGCTCAGCCCTCGCCCAGCGACTCGAACCGCCACCGGTGCACCGCCCGGCTCACCAACTCCCCGTCAGGCTCCGGCAGTTCCGGCAGCTCGGCGTCGTACGGGGCGTCCCACCAGGTGAGGACGAGGACCCGGTCCTGGGGAGCACGCAGGGTCTCCCGGCGCAGCGGCTCGCGGGGCAGCTCCTGGGCGCGTGCCCAGGCCAGCAGCTCCTCGCCGCGCCCGGGCACGGCCCGCGCCTCCCACATCAGGGCGACCGTCACGGGTAGAGGTTCTCCTTGCTGACCTCGTGCACATGGTCGTGGCCGTGGTGGTGGTCGTGCCGGCTGCCCTCGTGATTGCCCGGCACATGAGGCTCCGTCACCGGCAGCGAGGAGTCGGCCGGCAGGTCCCAGCTCGACGCGGCCCGGTTCCGGGCCACCATCTCGGCGCCGAGCGCGGCGACCATCGCCCCGTTGTCCGTGCACAGCTTGGGCCGCGGCACCCGCAGCCGGATCCCGGCCGCCTCGCAGCGCTCCTGGGCCAGGGCGCGCAGCCGGGAGTTGGCGGCCACGCCGCCGCCGATCATCAGGTGGTCGACGCCCTCGTCCTTGCAGGCCCGGACGGCCTTGCGGGTGAGCACGTCCACGACCGCCTCCTGGAAGGAGGCCGACACGTCCCGCACCGGGACCTCCTCCCCGACCGCCCGCTTGGCCTCGATCCAGCGGGCCACGGCCGTCTTCAGCCCCGAGAAGGAGAAGTCGTAGGCCGGATCGCGCGGGCCGGTCAGGCCGCGCGGGAACGCGATCGCGTTCGGGTCGCCCTCCCGCGCGTACCGGTCGATGACCGGGCCGCCCGGGAAGCCCAGGTTCAGCACGCGCGCGATCTTGTCGAAGGCCTCGCCTGCCGCGTCGTCGATGGTCGCGCCCATCGGGCGGACGTCGGAGGTGATGTCCGAGGACAGCAGCAGCGAGGAGTGGCCGCCGGAGACCAGCAGTGCCATGGTCGGCTCGGGCAGCGGGCCGTGCTCCAACTGGTCCACGCAGATGTGCGAGGCGAGGTGGTTGACGCCGTACAGGGGCTTGCCGAGCGCGTACGCGTAGGCCTTCGCGGCCGAGACGCCGACCAGCAGGGCACCGGCGAGGCCGGGACCGGCCGTGACGGCGATGCCGTCGAGGTCGCGGGCGCTGACCCCCGCCTCCTTCAGCGCGCGGTCGATGGTGGGGACCATCGCCTCCAGGTGGGCACGGCTCGCGACCTCCGGGACGACGCCGCCGAAGCGGGCGTGCTCGTCGACGCTGGAGGCGATGGCGTCGGACAGCAGGGTGGTGCCGCGGACGATGCCGACGCCGGTCTCGTCGCAGGAGGTCTCGATGCCGAGGACGAGCGGTTCGTCAGCCATTGATCTCGGTTCCTTGTACGGAAGTTGAAGGGTCGGTGAGTCGCATCACCAGGGCGTCCACGTTCCCGGGCTGGTAGTAGCCGCGCCGGAACCCGATGGCCTCGAAGCCGAAGCGCTCGTAGAGCTTCTGCGCGCGGACGTTGTCGACGCGGCACTCCAGCAGCACCTCGGCGCACTCGAAGGCGGTCGCCGCGCGCAGCAGCTCGGTCAGCAGCAGCCCGCCGAGGCCGGTGCCCCACAGATCCCGGGCGACGGCGATGGTCTGGACGTCGCCCTGCTCACCGGTGGCGACCAGTCCGGCGTACCCGGTGATCCGCCCGCCGGCCTCGGCGACCACGTACCGCCGGGTCGCCTCCGGCCCGCGCGAGTGGGCCAGTTCGGACCAGAACATGCCACGCGACCAGGCGTCCTCGGGAAACAGGTCCCGCTCCAGTTCCAGCACGGGGTCGATGTCCCACCAGCGCATCTCGCGCATCGCACACATCACGGGTTCGGTCACTTGGGGGTGACCACCTTGTAGTTCTTGGGGACCTGGGCATCCGGGCGGCGCAGATACAGCGGCCGGGGCGCGGCGAACTCCTCGCCCGCCGCCAACTTCTCGGCGGCCAGCCGGGCGAGGGCGGCGGCCGAAACGTGCTCCGGCTCGTGCGCCTTGGGGAAGGTTTCCGGGTAGAGCAGCGCGCCCGCGCCGACCGCGGGCAGGCCCTTGACCTGCTCGGCGATGTCGGCGGGCCGGTCGACGGCCGGGTCGGTGAGGCGGGTGCGGGAGTCGGCGTAGCGCGCCCAGTACACCTCCTTGCGGCGGGCGTCGGTCGCCACGACGAACGGGCCCCCGAGGTCGGCGGCGAAGGCGAGGCCGTCCAGCGTGCACACTCCGTGCACGGGGACGCCGAGCGCCAGCCCGAAGGTCTCGGCGGTCATCAGCCCGACGCGCAGCCCGGTGTACGGGCCCGGACCGATGCCGGCGACGATCCCGGTGACGGCGTCCAGTTTCAGACCGGCCTCGGCGAGCACCCGGTCGATCGCCGGCAGCAACAGTTCCCCGTGCCGCCGCGCGTCCACCTGACTCGACGAGGCGATGACGTCGCGGCCGTCGTGCAGCGCGACGGTGACGGCGGGTGTGGCGGTATCCAGAGCGAGCAAGAGCACGCAAACAGCCTACGGCTCCGCGAGCCCCGGCACGGCCGCACCTGCCGGGCCGTCACCTGCTGCTACCGTCACCTACCGTCACGGCAGGGACGTACGACGCGGAGGTGGCCGCCGGTGGCAGTCAGCAGCTCGGGAATCGTGGCCGGGCTCACCGCCGCGGCGCTCGCGACGGTCGGCTACCTGGCCTACCAGGCGTCGGCGACCGCCCCGGCCGGTCCGGGCAGGCCGCAGGCGGGCGCCTCGCCGAAGGCCGGCGCCTCGAAAGCGCCCCGGACCAAGAAGGACCCTTCCGCGCTGCCCGGCGGCTCCGGCCAGGGCGCCCGGGTCGTGTACTCCCTGGGCGGCGACCGGGTGTGGCTGGTCGGCACGGACGAGGTGGTCACACGCACGTTCGACGTCGACCCGAGCGCGGTGGATCCGGCCCCGGGCAGCTACTCGGTGACCTCCCGCTCGAACGCGATCACCGGCTCCGACGGCATCCCCGTCGAGCACGTCGTGCGCTTCACCAGCGTGGACGGCGTGGTCATCGGCTTCAGCGCGGCCGTGCCCGGCTCGACCGCCACGCCCGACCCGAAGGTCCGCACGGGCGGCATCCGCGAGTCACGTGTGAACGGCGACGCGATGTGGACGTTCGCGACGATCGGCCGCCGGGTCGTCGTGGTCCGCTAGGGATCCGTCCGTAGGGCCTAGGCCGCTTCGCGGTGCTCCCTGCCCCGCTCCGTGAACTCCGGCTCGGGAGCGCGCGGGGGCGTGGAGATCAGGGCCGCCGCCTCGCCGGCCGCCAGCAGGTCACGCATGGACACCCCGGCGACCGCGAACGGCTGCGGCTGCCCCTTGCTCTCTGTAGCCGACATGGACGCCTCCCGAAGGCCGGGGCAACGAAGTTAGGTTCACCTAACCACGGACTGGATACCATGTGACCACGCACAAGACACCGAACGCAACATCTTGCCGACGTCTTGTCGGAACGTTCATCAAAAGACCGCACACCGCGACGTACGCGGCTCAGGAACTCACGCGGCGAGCACGCTCAGGTCCGCCGTCGCCCAGCGTTCGCCCACACCGGTGATCGTCATCTGCCGGACCTCGTCGGTCGTGTCGCCCGCCGCGCGGTGGATGACGACCCGGAGCCGGTCCTCGGTCAGCTCCTCGACCTTGCCCTCGCCCCACTCCACGACCATCACGGACTCGGGCAGCAAGACATCGAGGTCGAGGTCCTCCATCTCGTCGAGACCGCCGGAGAGCCGGTAGGCGTCGACATGGACCAGCGGCGGCCCGTCGCCCAGCGAGGGATGCACCCGGGCGATCACGAAGGTCGGCGAGGTGACGGCCCCGCGCACGCCGAGCCCCTCCCCCAGCCCACGGGTCAGCGTCGTCTTGCCCGCCCCGAGCTCCCCGCTGAGCATCACCAGGTCACCCGCGCGGAGCAGCTTCGCGAGCCGGCGGCCCAGCTCCCGCATCTGCTCGGGGGACGTGACGACGATCTGGACGGATCCGGGCTCAGCCGGGCTGTGCGGTGCTGGTGCTTCCATAGCCCTTCACGGTAGCCCCTGCGGGCACGGCACCCGTGCGGGTGAGCAGGTCGGCGAGGCGGTCGGTGACCACTTCCGGGTGTTCCAGCATCACCAGATGCCCCGCGTCCGGCACCAGCACCAGCTCGGCGTCCGGCAGCAGATCGGCGATCGCCTCGCTGTGCTCACTGGGCGTGACCAGATCCTGCACCCCGGCCAGGACGAGAACCGGCATGTCGGCGAAGCACCCGAGCGCCTCGGTCTTGTCGTGGTCGTTGAACGCCGGGTAGTACTCGGCGACCACGTCGATCGGCGTGCTCTCGATCATCCGCTCGGCGAACCGGGCGACGGCCGGATCGACGTCCCGGGACGCGAAGGAGTACCGCTTGATGATCCCGGCGAACAGGTCCGCGGTGGCCCGGCGCCCCTTCTCCACCAGGTCGGCCCGCTGCCCCAGCGCCTTCAGCACGCCGGGCAGCACCCGCCGTACCGCGTTGACGCCGGCGACCGGAAGCCCGTAGTTGACCTCACCGAGCCGCCCCGACGACGTCCCCACGAAGGCGACCCCGACGACCCGCTCGCTGATCAGCTCGGGGTACCGGTCGGCCAGCGCCATCACCGTCATACCGCCCATCGAGTGGCCGACCAGCACGATCGGCCCTTCGGGGGCGGCGGCGTCGATGACGGCCTTCAGGTCACCGCCGAGCTGCTCGATGGTGATCGGCTCGTCGTCCCGCGTCTGGGCCATGCCCCGCCCGGACCTGCCATGGCTGCGCTGGTCCCAGTGCACGGTCCGGACGACGCCTCTGAGCGCCGCCCGCTGGAAGTGCCAGGAGTCCTGGTTGAGGCAGTAGCCGTGGCTGAAGACGACCGTGACGGGGGCGGGGGCCTTGCGGCCGAAGAGCCGCCGACGGCGTGGGCCGATGGCGGCGGGGGCGGCCTCGGGGTCGATGTCGTCGACCTCGTAGTACAGCTCCGTACCGTCGTCGGCGAACGCCTTGCCGGGGGTGCCGCGCAGCGAGCCGTACGGTCCCGCCGAGTCCAGGGCGAGCCGGGCCTTCTGGCGCATGCCCCGGCCGACCGTCATCCGCTCCAGGGCGACACCGGCGGCCGCGCCCGCGGCCACCACGCCTAACG
>NZ_JBHUQX010000345.1:0-10284 GCF_042674225.1 Streptomyces sp. NPDC056948 | reverse complement strand
ACGCCACTGTCGTCGAGGAGGAGCCCGCGGAAGGCTGCACCTCCTTCGCCGCCTACGGCCCCGCCAGCGGCGACGGCCACGTCTGGGCGGGCCAGAACTGGGACTGGCGGGCCGCGGCCGCCGACACCGTGGTCATGCTGCGGATCGTGCAGCCGCCCGCGCCGACCCTGATCATGCAGGTCGAGGCGGGCCAGATCGGCCGCCAGGGCGCGAACTCCGCCGGGATCGCCCTCAACGCCAACGGGCTCGGCGGACGCTTCGACGACGCGGTCGGCCTGCCGCAGACCGTCGTCCGCCGCAGCGTCCTCGACCAGCACGCCATCACCGACGCCCTCGACGTGCTGTGCCGCACCCGGGCCCATATCGCCTCCAACGCGCTGCTGACCTGCCGTGAGGGCTTCGCCGTCGACGTGGAGACGACCCCCGCGAGCTACGGCTGGATGTATCCGACCGACGGTCTGCTGGTGCACGGCAACCACTACCAGGCCGGCGTCCCCGCGGCCATCGCCGCCGACTACCGTCCCCTCTCCCCCGACTCGCTGGTCCGCGTCCCCCGCGCCGAGGAGGGCCTGAGGGCGCTGCGGGGCTCCACCGGCCCCGACGAGTCCCGCAAGCTGATCAAACAGGCCCTCTCCGACCACCTCGGCCTGCCCGAGTCGCTGTGCACACACCCCGACACCCGCAGGCCCGCCGTGGAGCACTGGGCCACGCTCGTCTCCTCCTGCGTGGACCTGACCACCGGCGACTACCACGTCACAGCGGGCACCCCTTGCGACCGCGACTACCAGCACCTTCCCTGGAACCTCTACGACGGCCCCGACGGCTCCGCGGCCCGCCGCACCATCTGAAAGAGAAACGCCGATGAACAGAAACTCACGCGGGACAGTGGCCTGCGGCCTGGTCGTCACCGGTCTCCTCACCGCCGTCGGATGCAGCGGCGCCGACACCGCCACGACCGGCGGCAGCCCGGTCGACGCCGCGCGGCTGAAGCTCACACCGACCACGCCCGCCGCCCAGGGCCCGGTCCGGAAGGTGAACTGGCTGCTGGAGGACGAGCCCGACTCCCTCGACCTCGACAGCCAGGGCACCAGCGCCGGCCGCGTCGTCCTCACCAACGTCTGCGAGCGGCTCTACCAGCTCCAGCCCGACATGACCGTCAAGCCCTTCCTCGCCGAGAAGGCGACGACGCCCGACGACAAGACCCTCGTCCTGAAGATCCGCTCGGGTGTCACCTTCCACGACGGCTCGAAGCTCACCGCCGACGACGTCCTGTGGAGCCTGAAGCGGCACGCCGACCCGGACATGGAACAGAGCGACGAGTTCACCAACGTCTCCGCCCTGACGAAGACGGGCGCCGACGAGATCACCGTCCGCTTCAAGCAGCCCGACGCGCTGTTCACCAAGGCCCTCGCGGGCGACGCCGGCATCGTCTGGAACAAGGAGCAGGTGGAGCAGGCGGGCAAGGACTTCGGCACCCCCGGCCAGGGCGACGCCTGCTCCGGCCCGTACGAGCTGACGGGCTGGAAGTCCGGTGACTCGATCACCATCCGCGCCCACGACGGCTACTGGGGCGAGCAGCCGCTGACCAAGGAGGTCGTCTTCCGCTGGGCCTCCGACAGCGCCCTGGTCAACGCGCTGAAGACCGGCGCCGCCGACGGCACCTTCGCCGAGTCGCCCAACACCGCCTCGGCGCTGCGCGACGCCAAGGGCCTCAGCCAGTACTACGGCCCCTCCACCGCCACCCTCGACCTCATCCCCACCGAACGCGGCGGCCTGAAGGACCCGCGCGTGCGACGCGCCGTGTCCCTCGCCCTGGACCGCGCCGGTATCGCCAAGTCCGGCTACGGCGGCCTGGTCCTGCCGTGGGCGAGCCCGGTCGGCTCCGGCTCCTGGGGCTACGCGAAGCCGGAGTTCGCCGCAGCGCAGCAGGAGCTGGCGGCGGGCTCGCCCGCCTCACCCGACGCGGACGACATCGCCGAGGCCAAGAAGCTCGTGAAGGAGGCCGGCGCACCGGCTGCCCCGATCGTCATCGGCACCGACGCAAGCCAGGGCCGCACCGTCGTCGCCAACGCCCTGCGCGCCGCCCTCCAGCGCATCGGGCTCAAGGGCGACGTCAAGACGGTCCCGACGACGCAGTTCGAGGAGTTCTACAGCGACCCGCAGGCCCGCGCGGGCATCGACGTCCTGGTGGGCGACTGGTACATCTCCAAGTCCGACCCGATGGGCTTCTACGACAACGGCCTGTCCGACTCCTCCAACAACTGGATCGGCTTCAAGGACGCCGCCTACGACAAGAAGGTGCACCAGGCGCTGTCCACGCTGGACGACGCCGAGCGTGCCGCCCTCGCGATCGACGTACAGAAGCGGTTCACCGACGCGGCGGTGTGGATCCCCGTCGCCCAGGTGCCCTCGGTGCTGGTGCTGAGCAGTGAACTGACCGGGGCGCCCGCCTCCCAGGCCTATCTGTACTACCCGTGGGCGGCCGGCCTCGGCGCGAGGAAGGGCTGAGCCGCCATGGCCGCCCGGATCGTACGGCGCCTGGCCGGTTTCCTGGCCACGCTTCTCGCCGCCTCCTTCGTCATCTTCGCGGCCGTCTACGCGGCCCCCGGCGACCCCGCCGTCTTCCTGGCCGGCGGTCGCGACGAGCTCACCCCCGAGCGGCTCGCGGCCGTCCGCGCCCAGTACCACCTCGACGAGCCGCTGGTCGTGCAGTACGGGCGCTGGCTCGCCGACTGCGCCCACCTCGACCTCGGCCGCTCCTTCAAGTACGGCGACCAGGTGGCCGACCTGATCGCGGCCCGGCTGCCCACCACCGTCGAACTGGTCGCCTACGCCACCGTGCTGTTCGTCGTCCTCGGCGTGGGCTCCGGCATCCTCGCCGCGATCCGGCAGTCCACCTGGGTCGACTCGGCGGTGGTCGGCGGGACGACGCTCGCCGCGTCCGTGCCGTCGTTCGTCGCGGCGATCGCCCTCGTGTCGCTGTTCGGCGTGCGGCTCGGCTGGTTCCCGGTGACGGGCGCCGGCAGCGGCGTCGCCGGGACCCTGCACCATCTGACGCTGCCCGCGCTGTCGCTGGCCCTCGGCGCGCTCGCGCTCATCAGCCGGGTCACCCGGCAGGCCATGGCGGACGCCGCCGCCTCCGACCACGTGGAGGCGGCCCGGGCCTCCGGCATCCCGGAGCGGGACATCGTCCGCCGGCACGTGCTGCGCAACGCGCTCGGCCCGATCGTCACCATGTGCGGCCTGGTCATGGCCGGGATGCTCGCCGGGACGGTGGTCGTCGAGACCGCCTTCGGCATCAGCGGCATCGGCTCGCTGCTGGTCGGCGCGATCAACACCCACGACTTCCCGGTGGCCCAAGCCGTACTGCTGCTCATGGTCACCGGCTATGTCGTCGTCACCACCGTCGTCGACCTGGTCCATCCGCTGCTCGACCCGCGCGTCCGCGAGGAGGCCCGTACCGCATGACCGCGCTCACCCTCGCCCCCGTCCGCGTACGCCCCCGCCGCCCCGTGGGTGTGCTGGTGGCCGGCGGTTTCCTGGGCCTGGTGGTCCTGGCCGCCGTGCTGGCCCCGCTGCTGGCGCCCTACGCCCCCGACGCCATCGATCTGTCCGCCTCGCTCGCCGGCACGAGCCCCGACCACCTCCTGGGCACCGACTCCTCGGGCCAGGACCTCCTCTCCCGGGTCCTGTACGGCGCCCGCACCAGCCTCATCGCCCCGCTGCTCCTCCTCGCGGTGGCCGCGCTGCTCGGCGTCACCCTCGGTGTGCTGGCGGCCTGGCGGGGCGGCTGGACGGACGCGTTCGTCTCCCGGCTGACCGATGTGATGTACGCCTTCCCCGGGCTGCTGTTCACCGTCCTGATCATCGCGGTCTTCGGCACCGGCATGACCACGTCCGTCCTGGCCCTCGGTCTCGCCTACACGCCGACGGTCGCCAAGTACACGCGCTCGCTGGCCCTCTCCGAGTGCCGCAAGCCGTACGTCGACGCCTACCGCGTCCAGGGCATGGGCGGCGCCCGGATCTGCGCGCGCTACCTGGTGCCGAACCTCGGCCGGTCGGTGGCCGGTTACCTGGTGGTGCTGTTCGGCGATGCGCTCATGTCGCTCGCCACCCTGTCCTACCTCGGCTTCGGCGCCCAGCCGCCCAGCTCCGACTGGGGTCTGATGGTGCAGGAGGGCCAGGCCGCCGTCGTCCAGGGCGCGCTGCTGCCCGCGCTGGTGCCCGGCACCGCGATCGCCGCGGTCGTCGTCTCCTTCAATGTCGTCGGCGTCTGGGCGGCCGACCGGCTCGGAGGGCGGAACTGATGCTGCTCACCCTCGACCACCTCACGGTCCAGCTCCCGGGAGCGGCCCGGCCGCTGCTCGACGAGGTGTCCCTGCGCGTGGCTCCGGGCGAGGTCGTCGGCCTGGTCGGCGAGTCCGGCTCGGGCAAGTCGACCACGGCGAAGGCCGCCCTCGGCCTGCTGCCGGACGGTGCCACGGCCTCCGGCACCGTCCGGGCCGGCGACGCGGACGTCCTCGCCCTCACCGGCGAGGACCTGCGCCGGCACCGGGCCCGTACGGTCGCCATGGTCCATCAGGATCCGCGCGCCGCCCTCAACCCCGTACGCCGCATCGGGGACTTCCTCCGCGAGCGCGGCGCCGACCGTGCCCGGGCCGTCGAGCTCCTCGCCGCCGTCGGCCTCTCCGACCCGGAACGCCGGCTGCGGCAGCGCCCGCACGAGCTGTCCGGCGGCATGCTCCAGCGGGTCGTCATCGCGGGTGCCCTGGCCGTCGGGCCCCGGCTGCTGCTCGCCGACGAGGCCACCAGCGCGCTCGACGTCACCACCCAGGCGGAGATCCTCGCCCTGCTGCGCACCCTGCGCGCGGAGCAGGGGGCCGGGATGCTGTTCATCACGCACGACCTGCACCTGGCCGCCGCGTACTGCGACCGCGTGTACGTCATGTACGCCGGCCGGGTCGTCGAGGAGCGCACCGCCGAGGCGCTGTTCGCCGACCCCGCGCATCCCTACACCCGCGGTCTGCTCTCCTGCTCGCCCACCTTGGGCGACACCTCGCACACCCTTCTGCCCATCCCGGGACGCCCGCCGTCCCTGTCCGACGTCTTCACCGGCTGCCCGTTCGCCGCTCGCTGTCCCGACGCCGAGCCGGAGTGCGGCACCTGGCGGCCGACGGCGGCGGAGCTCCCGGACGGCGGAACGGCCGCCTGCCGCCGGATACCGGCCGCCGTGGCCACCGCGGCGGCCTCGGCCGAAAGGAGCACGACATGACCGACGGCCCTCTGCTGGTCGCCGACGGCCTGCGCAAGTCCTACTCCCTCCCCGGCCGCGGCCGGCTCACCGCCGCCGAGGACGTGTCGTTCGGGGTGCCCCGGGGCGGCTCGGTCGGGATCGTCGGGGAGTCCGGGTCCGGCAAGACGACGGTGGCCCGGATGCTGGTCGGTCTGGTGCGGCCCGACGCCGGCACCGTCAGCGTCGACGGACGCCCGCGGGAGGCGCGCGCGCCCCGGCGGAAGGAGGCCCGGCTGGCCCGCGCCCGGGAGATCCAGATGGTCTTCCAGGACCCGTACGTCTCGCTCGACCCGCGGCTGACGGCCGACCGGTGCCTGCGCACCGCGCTGCGCCTGCACGGCCGGGACGAGGACCTGGCCGCGGACCTCCTCGACCGGGTCGGCCTCGGCGAACGGGAGGCCGCGGCCCGGCCCCGGCAGCTCTCCGGCGGCCAGCGCCAGCGCCTCGCGATCGCCCGGGCGCTCGCCCCGGGCCCGCGGGTGCTGGTCCTGGACGAGGCCGTGGCCGCCCTGGACGTGTCGATCCAGGCCCAGATCCTGCGGCTGCTCGACGAGATCCGCCGGGACACCGGGGTCGCGCTCGTCTTCGTCGGGCACGACCTGGCGGTGGTGCAGCACATCACCGACGACGTCCTGGTGATGCGCCAGGGCCGGATCGTCGAGCGGGGCCCGACCCGGCAGGTGCTCACCGATCCGGCCCACCCGTACACCCGGCTGCTGCTCGCGGCCGTCCCCGGGAAGGGCTGGGACCCGGCCGCGGCGGTCGAGGCCCGGGCCGCCGCGCGGAGTTCCAGCGCTGTCCCGTGAGGACGAGGTCGAGCGCCGGCGTGCCGACCGGACGGGGCCGTGAGCGAACCGGGCAGATCATCGAGGTGTACCTGCCCGGCACGCGCGGGTCGCCCCGCAACACCACCGTAGGTCACGCCTGCGGCGTGAGACCCTCGCCGTCAGCGGCCGCCGCGGATGAGGCCGGTCAGATAGCGCCACAGCGAGGAGCGCTGCCGGGCGGACGGGTCCGGCAGGACCTCCTCCGCCACCCCCGGCGCGGGGTCGTCCGCCGCCGGCCGCACGGGCTCCGAGGCGAGGTCGTAGCGCACGGGCAGCGAGCGCAGACCCCGCATGAACGGGGAGGAACGCCAGGGCAGTTGGTCGGCGGGCAGGGCGAGGTCGAGGTGGTCGAACCGCTCGAACAGGCGCCCCACCCCGGCCGCCGCGACCGTCGAGGCGAGTTCCCGAGCCGGGCACTGCCGCGGGCCGGCTCCCCAGGACAGATGCGCCCGGGTGCTGATGGTGGTGCCGGAGGCGACGTGGTCGGCGAAGAGCGGATCGGCGTGTGCGGCGCCCGGGGAGACCCAGACCGGGTCGCCGGCCCGGATCGTGTAGTTGCCGAGCGGGGTGTCCTCGGCCGCGAAGCGCGGGACGAAGTTCACCAGGGGCGGCTTGCGCATGACCACCCGGTTCATGGACTCCCTGACCATCCCGGCGGACAGGCTGGCGCGCACGCTGCCCTCACCCGAGATGACCTCGACGACGGTGTTGGAGATGAGGATGCCGACGTGGTCGGAGGTCATGCCCAGCAGCATGAACAGTTCGCGGGCGAGATGGTCGAGCGAGAGGTCCGGGTGCGCGGCCAGCAGGTACGAGGGGAAGTCGTCGCCCGGCTTCTGGAGCTTCCCCGCGGCCAGTTCCGCCAGGGTCGCGAGCAGGCGCTCCAGCGCGGCCTCGGCGTCCGGGCCGGCGTCGAGCACGCGCCACATGTCCATCAGCGCGTCGTCGCCCTGCGAGCCGGGGAAGCCGAGCAGATGGCTCGCCACCATCAGCGGCAGCGGCCGGGAAAACTGCGCCGACAGGTCCGCCACACCGGTCCTGCCGCCCTGTCCCACCAGGGTGATCAGCTCGTCGGCGTAGGCGGTGACGGCGGCCTTCAGACGCTTGGCCTGCGGGTGGCGCGGGTCCTGGAACGGCTTGAGGGCCACGTCCCACGCGGACCGCAGCGGCCGGTAGCCGGGGCCGCCCTGGATCAGGATGTGGTTGACCTCCAGGGAGGGGCCGAGCGGCCAGTCGGCCGGCACCCTGCCCTCGGAGCGGGCCCGCCAGTTCTCCAGCCCCTTCGGGAAGCCGTCGTTGTCCTGGAGCACCTGGAGCGACTCGCGGTAGCCCAGAACCAGCCAGGCGGGCACCCCCAGCAGATCGACCGGCGCGACCGGGCCGTGTTCGTTCCGCAGCCGCTCGTACACGAGCGAGGGACGTGTCTCGTAGTCCCGGGTCAGCAGCGGTTCGGGACTCAAGTTCTCCAGCCGCGTGTCGTCCAGGTCCACGGATCCGCCGTCACCCCACTGGGATTCCATCGTCTTACCACCCCTCCGACACGCCCTGTACCGGCACCCCATCAGCCGGTAGCCGGAAACGGTGGGGACCCTACCCCAGGACGAACTCGTGGGTAACGACCGGGGGTGGGGTGACGAGGGCGGATCGGCGGCGGGGCGTGCCGCGGATCAGGCGGCCGTGTAGCCGAGTTGACGGCGCATGTAGGGCGTCATGAGCGTTTTCGCCTTGGCCAGGGTGGTGGTGCGGCTGCCGAGGACGGCGGATTCGCCGCCGGGTACGGGCAGCACCGTCACTCCGTCGGCCGGGCCGAACGGCACGATGAGCGGGGTGCGCTGGATCGGCCGGTAGAAGCGCGGCTCCTTGCGGTGCTTGCCCGAACTCTGCAGGTAGGCACGGATGTTGTGGGCGGCGATGTCAGCCTGGGCGAGGGCGGCGGGGGTGATCTTGAGTTCGCTGACGTCGTTCACGTCGCCGACGGCGAACACGTCGAGCTTCCCCTCGACGCGCAGCGTCCGGTCGACCTTGACGTGTCCGTCCCTGTTGAGCCAGTCGCCGTGTCCGGCCAGGCGGAGCCAGAGGGTGTTGGGGGTGGTGCCCGTCGCCCAGAAGGACAGATCGGCCTCGATGACGGCTCCGCGGGCGTCGCGGTAGGTGCCGAAGTCGTTGCCGGGGGACATGAAGGCGTCGAGCCGTACCTCGACATCGTGGGACTCCAGCCAGGCCCGGGCCTTGCGTCCCGGCCGGGTGCTGCCCGTGGAGTCGAGGAGCGCCGGCCCGGAGTGGGCGAGCGTGACCCGGGCGTCGGGGCGGGCGAGGCGGATCTCGGCGCTGAGTTCGACGCCCCCGGGGCCGCCGCCGACGACGAGGACGTGTTCGGCCGTGGCGACGTTGCGCTGGTGTTCGCCGAACGACTTGGCCGCCTCCTCGGTGGTGGTGCCGGTGAAGCGGGCCGGCTCGGGGTAGTCGGCGCCGGTGGCGATCACGACCACGTCGTAGGGCAGCCGCTCGCCGGTGGCGAGGACGACCTGCCGCTCGGCGGTGTCGATGCGGACGCACTTGCCCGCGACCACCCGGCCGTTGCCGAGCAGCCGGTCGTACGGGATGAAGGGGGTGTGGGTCCACTCGGGGCGGACACCGGCGCGCAGGGAGGCGACGCGATGGAAGAAGACCTCCTTGCGGTCCACCAGCGTGACCCGGGCGAGGCCGTCCAGCCGTTTCGCCAGCCGGACACCGGCGTAGCCACCGCCGATCACCACTACGTCGCCGTCGTACACACCGAGTCTCCTGTGCCTGGTGGGGGGTGCGAGTGCCGCCGCGGACGGGCCCCGCTCGGATCGACCCCCGGCGGCCACTCGACTGACGGTGAGATTAGCCCTTGAAAGTTAAAGGGATCCCGAGGTTCCGTGCATGTTCCGTGAAGGGATCGGCACCCTGACCGGCCGTCACTTCCCCCAGATCTTCCGGTACGCCTCCTGGTAGCCCGAGGGGTCCCAGGTCGTGGCGCCCTCGCTGTTGCCTTCCGTGGCGATGTGGGTGGGGGCGGTGTACCCGCTGGCCGGGTGGCCCGCGAAGGCGCGGTTGAACTCGTCGACGATCTGCCAGCCCTGGAGGGTGAGCGGCTCGGGCACGGTGGCGGCCTGGTACTGCTCGCTGTTGATGCGCTGGAAGGCCGAGGGATCGCCGTCGCCCGCGCCGATGTTGAAGGGTGGGCCGGAGCCCTTCTCCCCGGCCGCGCGGAAGGCGGGGGCGGCGTCGGCGAAGTACAGGTCGTTGATGGCGACGGAGTGGGTCCAGCGGTCCTGGAACCGGGAGAGCAGGGAGGAGATCTCCCGCGGGGTGCGGGTGCTCGCGTCGGGGATCGGGATGTTCTCGACCGAGAGCAGCTTCACGCCCGAGCAGGCGGCGAGTTCCTTCCTGATCAGGTCGGACTTGTTCCTGGCGAAGGGGATCGAGGCGTCGGTGATGACCACGACCCCGGCGCGGCCGTCCGAGTCGGAGATGATCCACTGCGCGCTGATGCGGGCCACGTCCTGGACCCGGGTGGTGACGTTGGTGAAGAGGTCGGGTTGCCGGCTGGGGCCGGGCTCGGGGACCGCGTGCCAGCCGATGAGCGGGATGCCCTGCGCGTTGGCCCGCGCGGCCTGCGATGCCGTCGAGTCGGGGTCGAACCCGCCGATGACGATGCCCGCGGGCCTGAGGGCCACAGCCTCGCTCATGGCCGCCTGGATACCGGCCGGGGTGCCTCCGCCGTCGATCACCCGGACGTCCCATCCGATGACCCGCGCGGCTTCCCGCACCCCCTTCGCGGCGCCCGCGACGCCGGGATTGGTCATGGTCTGGGCGACGTAGACGATCGTCTTGCCGGACACCGCCGCGGGGCCGCCGGTGGGGCCGCCCCAGGGGGTCTCGGTCCGCTCCGCCCGGGTGACGGCGTCCTGGGCCCTGGCGTGGACGGCGGGGCAGCCGCTCGGGCCCGTCGCGGTCTCGTCCGCGCCGTCCGACGAACCGCGTTCGCAGCCGACGAGGGCGGCCGCCGTCGCCAGCAGGGCGCGGGAGGCGAGCCGCGCGGTGCGGACCGCGGGGGCGGGCTTGTGGTTGCGGTGCACGGAAGCTCCAGTGAGGGGATCGGCGCGGCGGGACGTGCCGGGGGTCAGGGGGGTGTGC
>NZ_JBHUQX010000344.1:0-10289 GCF_042674225.1 Streptomyces sp. NPDC056948 | reverse complement strand
GGACAGCGCCGACCGGATGCGTGCGGAGGCGCAGGCCGCCGCCGAGCGGCTGGGCACGGAGGCGTCCGAGACGCTGGCCGCCGCCCAGGAGGAGGCCAACCGCCGGCGCCGCGAGGCCGAGGAGCTCCTCGGCAGCGCCCGGCAGGAGGCCGACCAGGAGCGCGAGCGGGCCCGCGAGCAGAGCGAGGAGCTGCTGGCCTCGGCGCGCAAGCGCGTGGAGGAGGCGCAGACCGAGGCCGTACGGCTGGTCGAGGAGGCGGACCGGCGGGCCACGGAGATGGTGTCGGCCGCCGAGCAGCACGCCCAGCAGGTACGTGACTCCGTCGCGGGGCTGCACGAGCAGGCCCAGGACGAGATCGCCGGACTGCGCAGCACCGCCGAGCACGTCGCGGACCGGACGCGGCGGGAGGCCCAGGAGGAGGCGGACCGGGTCCGTACCGACGCCTACGCGGAGCGGGAGCGGGCGAGCGAGGACGCCGGCCGGCTGCGGCGCGAGGCGCACGAGGAGACCGAGGCCGCCAAGGCGCTCGCCGAGCGCACCATGTCCGAGGCGATCACGGAGGCGGAGCGCATCCGTACGGAGGTCTCCGAGCATGCCCAGCGGGCGCGCACGGAGGCGTCGGACGCCATCGCCGAGGCCGAGCAGAACGCCTCGCGCACCCGGGCGGACGCCCGTGAGGACGCCAACCGCATCCGGTCGGACGCGGCGACGCAGGCGGACACCCTCATCACCGAGGCGCGCAACGAGGCGGAGCGGCTCACGACCGAGACGGTCACGGAGACGGACCGGCTGCGGATGGAGACGGTCGCCGAGGCCGAGCGGGTCCGCACCGAATCCCTGAACGAGGCCGAGCGGGTCCGCGCCGATTCGGTCGCCAAGGCCGACCAGCTCGTCGGGGAGGCCACCGGCGAGGCGGAGCGGCTGCGGGCCGAGGCCGCCGAGACGGTCGGCTCGGCGCAGCAGCACGCCGAGCGGGTCCGCAGCGAGGCCGGGCGCGTCAAGGCGGAGGCGGAGGCGGAGGCGGAGCGGCTGGTCACCACCGCGCGCGAGGAGGCCGACCGCACCCTGGACGAGGTCCGCAAGGACGCCAACAAGCGGCGCTCCGAGGCGGCCGAGCAGGTCGACAAGCTCATCACGGAGACCACGGCCGAGGCCGACAAGCTGCTGAGCGAGGCGCAGCAGCAGGCGCACAAGACCACGGCGGAGGCCGAGTCGCAGGCCGACACGATGGTGGGCGCGGCCCGCACGGAGGCCGACCGGCTGGTGTCCGAGTCGACGGTCGAGGGCAACTCGCTGGTGGAGAAGGCCCGTACGGACGCGGACGAGCTGCTGGTCGGCGCGCGTCGGGACGCCACGCAGATCAGGGAGCGCGCCGAGGAGCTGCGCGACCGCATCACCAGTGAGATCGAGGAGTTGCACGAGCGGGCCCGCCGGGAGTCGGCCGAGACGATGAAGTCGGCGGGCGACCGCTGCGACGCGCTCGTCAAGGCCGCCGAGGAGCAGCTCGCGAAGGCGCAGGCGAAGTCGAAGGAGATCGTCTCGGAGGCCAACTCCGAGGCGGGCAAGGTCCGTATCGCCGCGGTGAAGAAGGCCGAGGGGCTGCTCAAGGAGGCCGAGCAGAAGAAGTCCACGCTGGTCCGGGAGGCCGAGGAGCTCAAGGCCGAGGCGATCCGCGAGGCCAAGCGCACGGTCGAGGAGGGCAAGCGCGAGCTGGAGGTCCTGGTCCGCCGCCGCGAGGACATCAACGCGGAGATCTCCCGCGTCCAGGACGTCCTGGAGGCGCTGGAGTCCTTCGAGGCCCCGGCCGGGGGCAAGGACAACGGAGTCAAGGCGGGCGCGACCGTCGGCGCACCCCGTTCGGGTGGCAAGTCCTCGGAGAGCTAGGGCCTTCGGGCGGCCCGTGCCACACTTGGACGGACGCTTCGGGCGCGGCTGCGCGGGGGCGTTGGGGCGCCCCTGCGGGGCTTTGACCTAGTTTTGGCAAGCCCTCTGCCGCTTAGCCACTCAAAAGGGGTCTCATTTTCCAGATCAAACGCGCATCCGCTCGATGACACACCGTTTCGGCCCCTAGGATTCCACCTATCACCTCACCGGTCTCATTCGACAGGAACCCCATGAGCGACACTTCCCCCTACGGCTTCGAGCTTGTGCGGCGTGGATACGACCGCGCTCAGGTGGACGAACGTATCTCCAAGCTCGTCTCCGACCGTGACAGCGCTCTCGCCCGCATCACCGCTCTGGAAAAGCGCATCGAAGAGCTCCACCTCGAGACGCAGAACGCCCAGGCCCAGGTCACCGACGCCGAGCCGTCGTACGCGGGTCTCGGTGCGCGCGTGGAGAAGATTCTCCGCCTCGCCGAGGAGGAGGCGAAGGACCTGCGCGAGGAGGCCCGGCGCGCGGCCGAGCAGCACCGTGAGCTCGCCGAGTCGGCGGCGCAGCAGGTGCGCAACGACGCCGAGGCGTACTCGTCGGAGCGCAAGTCCAAGGCCGAGGACGAGGGTCTGCGGATCGTCGAGAAGGCCAAGAGTGACGCCTCCCAGCTGCGTTCCGAGGCGCAGAAGGACGCGCAGTCCAAGCGCGAGGAGGCGGACGCCCTCTTCGAGGAGACCCGCGCCAAGGCCGCACAGGCCGCCGCGGACTTCGAGACGAACCTCGCCAAGCGCCGCGAGCAGTCCGAGCGTGATCTGGCGTCCCGTCAGGCCAAGGCCGAGAAGCGCCTCGCCGAGATCGAGCACCGCGCGGAGCAGCTCCGCCTGGAGGCGGAGAAGCTGCGCACGGACGCCGAGCGCCGCGCCCGCCAGACGGTGGAGACGGCCCAGCGCCAGGCCGAGGACATCGTGGCCGACGCCAACGCCAAGGCCGACCGCATCCGTTCGGAATCCGAGCGCGAGCTGGCCGCCCTCACCAACCGCCGCGACAGCATCAACGCCCAGCTGACGAACGTTCGCGAGATGCTCGCGACGCTCACGGGCGCCGCGGTGGCCGCCGCCGGTACGCCGGCCGAGGAAGAGCCGATCTCCCGTGGGGTCCCGGCCCAGCAGTCCCGGTAACACCGGGGCATACGGAGTCTGAATCTCCGCAAAGCCCTCTGCCGCTCGGGTGGCAGAGGGCTTTGTCACGTTCTAGCGTGGCGGCATGATTGAGCTCGAGGGGCTGACCAAGCGTTACGGCGAGAAGGTGGCGGTCAACAACCTGTCCTTCACCGTCAGACCAGGCATCGTCACCGGCTTCCTCGGGCCCAACGGCGCGGGGAAGTCCACGACCATGCGGATGATCCTCGGTCTTGACCACCCCACCGCCGGCGACGTCCGTATCGACGGCAAGCACTACCAGCAGCTCAAGGACCCGCTGACGTACATCGGCGCCCTGCTGGAGGCCAAGGCCTGGCACGGCGGGCGCACCGCCTACAACCACCTGCTGTGCCTCGCGCAGAGCAACGGCATTCCGCGCGGCCGGGTGCGGGAGGTGCTGGAGACGGTCGGCCTGACGGCGGTCGCGAAGAAGAAGACCAAGGGCTTCTCGATGGGCATGGGGCAGCGGCTCGGCATCGCGGCCGCGCTGCTCGGCGATCCGCGGATCCTGATGTTCGACGAGCCGGTCAACGGCCTCGACCCCGAGGGCATCCACTGGATCCGCACCCTGATGAAGTCGCTGGCCGCGCAGGGCCGGACCGTGTTCGTCTCCTCCCATCTGATGAGCGAGATGGCCCTGACGGCCGAGCACCTCGTCGTCATCGGGCAGGGGCGGCTGCTCGCGGACACCTCCATGGCCGACTTCATCGCGCGCAACTCACGGTCGTACGTCCGGGTCCGCAGCCCGCAGCGAGAGCGGCTGCTCGATGTGCTGCACCAGGCCGGGATCGTGGCCGTGGAGAGCGGCGACGGGGTGCTGGAGGTGGACGGCGGCAAGGCCGAGCACGTCGGTGAGCTGGCGGCGCAGCACGGGCTGACGCTGCACGAGCTGAGCCCGCAACAGGCCTCGCTGGAGGAGGCGTTCATGCGGCTGACCGCGGAGTCGGTGGAGTACCACGCACACAGCGAGACGAGCCCCGAGCCGCCACGGCAGCAATGGGGCGACGGCGGGAAGAGGGGCTGAGCATGTCGACGACCCAGATCGTACGGTCGGAGTGGACCAAGATCCGGTCAGTGGCGTCCACGGTGTGGACGCTCTCGCTGGTGGTGGTCGTGACGGTCGCCCTCGGCATGCTGATCTCGGCGCTGTCGAAGAACGAGTTCGACAGCATGAACACGCAGGCCCGGGCGGAGTTCGATCCGACGTTCATCAGTTTCGCGGGGATGAGCCTCGGCCAGCTCGCGATGATCGTGTTCGGTGTGCTGGTGGTGTCGAACGAGTACAGCACCGGCATGATCCGCACCTCGCTGGCCGCCGTGCCGCGGCGCGGTTCCTTCCTGTTCAGCAAGATCGCGGTGGCCGGCGGTCTCGCCCTGCTGGTCGGGCTCGTCACCAGCTTCGCCGCGTTCTTCCTGGGGCAGGCGATGCTCGGCGGGCACCGGGCGGAGATCGGCGACACGGGTGTGCTGAGGGCCGTGTTCGGCGGCGGCCTCTACATGGCCCTGATCGCGATGTTCTCCATGGGCGTCGCCGCCATGCTGCGCTCGCCGATGCTGTCGCTGGGCATCCTGATGCCGTTCTTCTTCCTGATCTCCAACATCCTCGGCAATGTCGACGCGACGAAGAAGGTCGGCCGCTTCCTGCCCGACCAGGCCGGCAGCAAGATCATGCAGGTGGTCACGCCGATCGACGACGACACCCCGTACGGGCCGTGGGGCGGCCTCGGAATCATGGGGCTGTGGGTGCTCGCCGCCCTGATCGGCGGATACGTGCTGTTGAAGAAGCGCGACGCCTGATCCGGCAAGGTCTGAAGGAGGCTGTCGGGGCGCGTCGGGCCGCCCACCCTTTACTTTGATTTGGGCGGAACCGTCAGCGCCTCGATATCCTCCTAACCCTTACGGGGGGCGTGTGCCCCGCTGTCCTGAACCTTGCGATGGGTGCGGAGCATGATCGAAGCAGTCGGCCTGACGAAGCGCTACGGCGACAAGACCGCTGTGTCCAACCTTTCCTTCCAGGTGCGGCCCGGAGCCGTCACCGGCTTCCTCGGGCCGAACGGCTCGGGCAAGTCGACGACGATGCGGATGATCCTCGGCCTGGACAACCCGACGGCCGGACAGGTGACGATCGGGGGCTATCCGTACCGCAAGCTGCCCAACGCCCCCCGCCAGGTCGGCGCCCTGCTGGACGCCAAGGCCGTGCACGGCGGCCGGGCCGCCCGCAACCACCTGCTGTGTCTGGCCCAGCTTTCCGGCATCCCGGCCAGGCGCGTGGACGAGGTGCTCGGGGTCGTCGGTCTGCAGGACGTGGCCAGGAAGCGGTCCAAGGGCTTCTCCCTCGGTATGGGGCAGCGGCTGGGCATCGCCGCCGCGCTGCTCGGCGACCCGCAGGTGCTGCTGTTCGACGAGCCGGTCAACGGCCTCGACCCCGAGGGCATCCTCTGGGTGCGCAACCTGATGAAGGCGCTGGCGGCGGAGGGCCGTACGGTCTTCGTCTCCTCCCATCTGATGAGCGAGATGGCGCTGACGGCCGACCACCTCATCGTCATCGGGCGCGGACAGCTCCTCGCCGACATGAGCATCACGGACTTCATCTCCGCGAACTCCGCGGACTTCGCGCGGGTCCGTACGCCCGACACCGAGCCGCAGCAGCGCGAGAAGCTGTCGTCCGCGCTCACCGAGTCGGGCGGGCACGTACTGCCCGAGCAGGACGGCGCGCTGCGGGTGACCGGGCTGCCGCTCCCCCGCATCAGCGACATCGCGCACAGCGCCGACGTACGGCTGTGGGAGCTGTCGCCGCACCAGGCCTCGCTGGAGGAGGCGTACATGCGGATGACGCAGGGCGCCGTCGACTACCGCTCGACCATCGACCAGAAGGAAGGCCTCCAGCAGCCGCTGCCGCCCGGCGCGCAGCCGCCGATGCCGGTGCCGGGGCAGGGCCAGCCGGGCTGGTACGCCCCGCCGCCGCCCCAGCAGGGCGGGCAGCCGCTCCCGATGCCGCCGCAGGGCGCGCCGGGCCAGGCTCCGGCAGGCCCGTACGGGGCTCCCGGGACTCCCGGCGCTCCTGGGGCCGCTCCGGGCGCCCCTGGCGCCTCCGGCGCGGGAGCACCCAACCCGTACGCCCAGCCCGCGCCCCAGGCGCCTCAGGCTCCCCCGCAGGCGGCCGCCCAGCCGCCCGTGCCTCCGCAGGCGCCCGCCGCCCCGCCGGCTCCCGCCCCGACCTCCGACCTGACCAAGCCCGAGGACGCCCGATGAGCAGCCCCCAGTCCCAGACACCGCAGGCCGCGCCCGGTTGGCAGGCGGCGGCGCCCGGTACCGCGCTTCCGGCCTCCGGCCCTGCTTACCCCGCCTCCGGCTCGGCTTACCCCGGCTACACCTCACCGATCCCGGTCGTGCGCACGCACCTCGGGCACGCCATCGCCTCCGAGTGGACGAAGATCAGGTCGGTGCGCTCCACGATGTGGACGCTCGGCGTGTTCGTCCTGCTCGTCGTCGGCATCGGCCTGCTGACCGGCGTGGTGGTGGCGAACTCCGACCCGGCCCTGTCCGGCGAGAGCCCGCTCGGCCTGGGCTTCTTCGGGCTGCTGCTGGGCAGCATGTGCCTCATCACGCTGGGCGTGCTGACCACGGCCTCGGAATACGGCACCGGCATGGTCCGCACCACGATGGTCGCGTGCCCGAGCCGCGGCCGGGTGCTGGCGGCGAAGGCCATCGTGTTCTTCCTGGTCGCGTTCGTGGTGACGCTGGTGTCCTCGTCCCTCGTCGCCTTCCTGCACGTCGCCATGCTGGAGGGCAATGGCGCCAAGTCCCCCACCGGCGGGGAGTGGCTGAAGGCCACGGTCGGCATGTCGGCCTACGTCGCGCTGCTGGGCCTGCTCTCGCTCGCCGTCGGCTCGATCATCCGGCACTCGGCGGGCGCCATCACCATCATGATCGGCGCCGTGCTCGCCCCGCTGGTGATCGCGCTGTTCATGTTCTCGGAGTCGCTGCGGGCCGTGCGCGACGCCCTGTTCGAGTACTCCATCCCGAACCAGTTGAGCATCTTCTACGCCAACTCCCTCAGCGAGTCCGGCCCGTCCGGCTGGGACCCGCTGTGGATCATCCTCGCCGCGACGGCCGTCGCGTTCGCCGCCGCCTTCGCGCTGCTGGAGAAGCGGGACGTCTGAGTTCCCTCAGAATCTGGGCGAGTTACGGGACCGCTGCACCCCCGGGGTGCGGCGGTCCCGCGCGTTCCAGCAGGCCTTGTGCCAGTGCCGGCGATCGTCGACGCCCGCGTGCTCGGACCAGGCCACCACGTGCGGCACACCGTCGGGGATCATCTGGTCGCAGCCGGGACAGCGGTAGGACTTGCCCTGCGCGCTCGCGCCGGCCACATGCCGCACGCTCCAGTTCTCACCCTGCCAGTTCGCCGAGGACTGCCAGCCGCCGTAGCGGCCGGGGCTGTCGTCCTCGGCGCTCCGGCCGGACGAACCGGCATCCTTGGCTCGGTTACGACGCGGGGACACAGGACACCTCTCGGGGCTATACAGGAAGCACGTGCCGTGTCCAAGCCTACGCGGCGCGGGCGAGGGTACGCGTACGGCGCCAATCGCCACAAGTCCCTCGCCGGGCGAGGCAGGTGCTCCCCCGGCCCCCAGCGGAACGCCCCATTCTGCAGACAATCCGCAAAATACTCCGCCCGGCCGTGTCCTCGGCACGTGTCAGACGGTTATGCCCTGTGGGGGAGCTCCGTGTCGGAGCCAAGGAAGCAGGAAAGCAATGCACGTTGGAAGTTTCGTGTTGGCGGCCCAGTTCCCCGGTCAGGGCGAGGGAGAGGCGCTGCACCGCGCGGTCCGCTCGGCCGAGGTGGCCGAGGAGTCGGGGCTCGACGCGGTCTGGCTGGCCGAGCACCACTTCGTGCCGTACGGCACATGCCCGTCGGCCATCACCCTGGCCGCTTTACTGCTCGGCCGCACCCGCCGCATCCGGGTCGGTACGGCGGTCAGTGTCCTGCCCACCGCCCACCCCGTAGCCCTCGGCGAACAGGCCGCGCTGCTGCATCACACGAGCGGCGGCCGGTTCACGCTCGGCGTCGGGCGCGGCGGCCCGTGGGTCGACCTGGAGGTGTTCGGCGCGGGCCTCGAGGCGTACGAGAAGGGGTTCCCGGAGGCCCTGGACCTCCTGGAGCGCTGGCTGCGCGAACCGTCCGTGGCGGCCGACGGGGAGCGCTTCCGCTTCCGTGAGGTCCCGGTGGTCCCCCGGCCGTCGGAGGCTCTGACGGACGTCCAGGGGCCCGAGCTGGTCGTCGCCTGCACGTCCCCGGCGAGCGTGCGGCTGGCCGCCGAGCGCGGTCTTTCGATGCTGCTCGGGATGCATGTGGGGGACGAGGAGAAGGCCGAGATGGTCGCCCTGTGGCGGCAGCACGCGCGGGCGTGCGGCCGGCCCGCCGAGGAGATCCTCGGCGCGTCCCATGTGTCGGCGGGTGTCTGCCAGATCGCGGACCGGCGCGTCGACGCGGCGGAGACGCTGCTGAAGGCGATGCCGGGCTGGCTGAAGCAGGGTCTGGAGGCGCATGTCACGGTCGACGGGCGCACACGCCGGATGCGCGACCCGCTGGCGTACACCGAACTGCTCTGCGGGCTGCACCCGGTGGGGACGCCGCGGCTGTGCGCCGACCGGCTGGCGGCGACCAGCGAGCGGACCGGCATCTCCCGCTTCGCCCTGCTCGTCGAGGGCTCCGGGGACCTGGCGGCGACCGAGGAGAACGTACGGCGGCTGGGGACCGAGGTGCTCCCCCAACTCGTCTGAGAGCGAGGTGGATTCCTGGGGGCTTGCCGCTCCGGTACAAAAGCGCACCTCCCCCGTACGGAGCGGCAAGCAAGCGGCGCCGCGTCAGCAGTCCCGGAACTCGGGTGACTGGTTCAGCACCTGGCTGCGGACCGAGGTGAAGCGGTTCAGCTTCTCGTCGACCGAGGAGTCAAGCGGGAACACGGCTACCCGGTGGCAGTTCTGGAAAGCCAGCCGCACACCGAAGTGCCGTTGCAGCGCGCCTCGTATCGCGTCACTCGCAAGCGCACGCAGCAACTGACCGCGTGCCTGCTCGTCCGGCGGAGGCGTCTGGTTGTCGGCGAACGCACCGCCGTCCACCTTCAGCTGGGCCACCAGGGAGCTGATCATCTCCCACGCATAGGGCAGGGAGGTCCGGACGCAGTCGACGAATTCCGCTTCGTCGACCTCGCCTCGCTCGGCCTGTTCGAGTAGGGCCGGTGAGACGTCGAGCGACATGAGTTCTCCTCTCGCACCCCCAACGAGCGGGGGTTGCCGGACAGATAGGGGAGGTTCGCGATACCGGACACGCTGCGTACACACCTCGCGACCTCCCGTTCATACGGTAAGCAACCGACGGTGACGGCACCAGGAGAATGCGCAGATGGGGCACTCTCAATGAGCACACCATGCACACAATCGGCCATTACCGAACACGCGTTTTCCAGGGCGAATCGCGTCGGCAGGCGCCCGTCGAGTAGCGTTGCCGACCATGCGTCTCGTCATTGCCCGCTGTTCCGTGGACTACGCCGGGCGGCTCACCGCCCACCTTCCCTCGGCCCCGCGCCTGATCCTGGTGAAGGCGGACGGCAGCGTCTCGATCCACGCCGACGACCGGGCCTACAAGCCCCTGAACTGGATGTCGCCGCCCTGCACGCTGAAGGAGGGCACCGGCGAGGAAGAGGGCGTCTGGACCGTCATCAACAAGGCGGGCGAGAAGCTCATCATCACGATGGAGGAGGTTCTCCACGACTCCTCGCACGAACTGGGCGTGGATCCCGGCCTGATCAAGGACGGCGTGGAAGCGCACCTTCAGGAGCTGCTCGCCGACCGTATCGAGACACTCGGCGACGGCTACACCCTGATCCGCCGCGAGTACCCGACGGCGATCGGGCCGGTGGACATCCTGTGCCGGGACGCCGACGGCAAGACCGTCGCGGTGGAGATCAAGCGGCGCGGTGAGATCGACGGCGTGGAGCAGCTCACGCGCTATCTGGAGCTGCTGAACCGCGACCCCCATCTCGCGCCGGTCCGCGGCGTCTTCGCCGCCCAGGAGATCAAGCCCCAGGCCCGCGTCCTCGCGACGGACCGGGGCATCGGCTGCCAGGTCCTCGACTACGACGCGATGCGCGGTATCGAGGACGACAAGCTGCGGCTGTTCTGACCCTTCTCTGACCCACCCCGTCTCTGACCAC
>NZ_JBHUQX010000343.1:0-10499 GCF_042674225.1 Streptomyces sp. NPDC056948 | reverse complement strand
GGCGTACCCGGTACCGGGTACGCCCCTCACGCGCATCGAGAGCCTCCGTCGTCCCGCTCCCCCGGGCCCTGCCTCAGCCGGCCAGGCAGGACGGTCCGAGCAGCACCTTCAGGTCACCGAAGAGCGCCGGGTCCGGCTTCACGCGGTGCCGGTCCAGCCGCAGCACGGTGGTCTTGGTCGGCCCCTGGAGCTTGATCCGGACCTCGCTGTCGCCCTTGTGGTGGCTGAGCACCTCGCCGAGGCGGCTGACCAGCGGCGGGGTGACCCGGGTGGCCGGGATGGTGAGGATCACGGGCGCGTTGGTACCCGCGTTCGACAGGTCCGGGACCATCAGCTCCATCGCGACGAGCCGCGGGATGTCCTCGCGCTTATCGAGGCGGCCCTTGACGAACACCACGGCGTCCTCGACGAGTTGGGTCGAGACGAGCTGGTAGGTCGCGGGGAAGAACATGCACTCGATCGAGCCGGCGAGGTCCTCGACGGTGGCGATGGCCCAGGCGTTGCCCTGCTTGGTCATCTTGCGCTGGAGGCCCGAGATGATGCCGCCGATGGTCACCACGGAGCCGTCGGAATAGTCACCTCCGGTCAGCTGGGAGATGCCCGCGTCCGCCTTGTCGGACAGGATGTGCTCCAGACCGAACAGCGGGTGGTCGGAGACGTACAGACCGAGCATCTCCCGCTCCTGGGCGAGCAGATAGGTCTTGTCCCACTCGTCGGGGGAGAACTCCACGTCAAGACCGAAGCCCGGCTCGCTGGTCTCGGCCTCGCCCATGCCGCCGAAGAGGTCGAACTGGCCCTCGGCCTCCTTGCGCTTGACCGCGACCACGTTGTCGATCATCGGCTCGTAGTGCGCGGTGAGGCCCTTGCGGGTGTGGCCCATGGCGTCGAAGGCGCCGGCCTTGATCAGCGATTCGGTGGTGCGCTTGTTGCAGACCACCGCCTCCACCTTGTCGAGGTAGTCCGGGAAGGAGACGTACTTCCCCTTGGCCTTGCGGCACCTGATGACCGACTCGACGACGTTCGTGCCGACGTTGCGGACGGCGGAGAGGCCGAACAGGATCACGTCGTCGCCCTGGGCCGCGAAGTTGGACATCGACTCGTTGACGTCCGGCGGGAGCACCTTGATGCCCATGCGGCGGCACTCGTTGAGGTAGACGGCCGACTTGTCCTTGTCGTCCTTCACCGAGGTGAGCAGGGCGGCCATGTACTCGGCGGGGTGGTTCGCCTTGAGATACGCGGTCCAGTACGAGACCAGGCCGTACGCGGCGGAGTGCGCCTTGTTGAACGCGTAGCCGGCGAAGGGGACCAGCACGTCCCACAGGGCCTGGATGGCCTCGTCGCTGAAGCCCTTCTTGCGAGCGCCCTCCTGGAAGAGGACGAAGTTCTTCGCCAGTTCCTCGGGCTTCTTCTTGCCCATGACGCGGCGGAGGATGTCGGCCTCGCCGAGCGAGTACCCGGCGATGATCTGGGCGGCCTTCTGCACCTGCTCCTGGTAGACGATCAGGCCGTGGGTGACGTCCAGGACCTCCCTGAGGGGCTCTTCGAGCTCCTTGTGGATGGGCGTGATCTCCTGCTGGCCGTTCTTTCGAAGGGCGTAGTTCGTGTGGGAGTTCATGCCCATCGGGCCCGGCCGGTACAGGGCCGACACGGCGGAGATGTCTTCGAAGTTGTCCGGCTTCATCAGCCGGAGCAGGGAGCGCATCGGGCCGCCGTCGAACTGGAAGACACCGAGGGTGTCGCCGCGCTGGAGCAGTTCGAAGGTCGTGGGGTCGTCGAGCGGGAGGCTCAGGAGGTCGATGTCGACCCCCTTGTTGGACTTCACCATCTTGACGGCGTCGTCCATGATCGTCAGGTTGCGCAGGCCGAGGAAGTCCATCTTCAGCAGGCCGAGCGACTCACAGCTCGGGTAGTCCCACTGGGTGATGGTGACCTTGTCCGTGTGCCTGACCCAGACGGGGACGTGGTCGGTGATCGTCTCGCTGGACATGATCACGCCGGCTGCGTGCACACCCATCTGGCGGACCAGGCCCTCGACGCCCTTGGCGGTGTCGATGACCTTCTTCACGTCCGGCTCGTTCTCGTACATCCCCCGGATCTCGCCCGCCTCCGAGTAGCGGGGGTGCTCGGGGTTGGTGATGCCGTCGAGGTTGATGCCCTTGCCGAGGACGTCGGCGGGCATGGCCTTGGTGAGGCGGTCGCCCATCGCGTACGGGTAGCCCAGCACGCGCGCGGAGTCCTTGATCGCGTTCTTGGCCTTGATGGTGCCGTAGGTGCCGATCATGGCGACCTTGTCGGCGCCGTACTTCTCCGTCACGTACCGGATCACCTCGACGCGCCGGCGCTCGTCGAAGTCGATGTCGACATCGGGCATGGAGATGCGCTCGGGGTTGAGGAACCGCTCGAAGATCAGGCCGTGCGGGATGGGGTCGAGGTCGGTGATGCCGAGGGCGTAGGCGACGATCGAGCCGGCCGCGGAGCCTCGGCCGGGGCCGACCGCGATGCCCTGCTTCTTGGCCCACATGATGAAGTCGGCGACCACGAGGAAGTAGCCCGGGAAGCCCATCGAGATGATGGTGTCCATCTCGTACTCGACCTGCTTGGTGCGGTCGTCCGGGATGCCCTCCGGGAAGCGGCGGTGCATGCCGCGCAGGGTCTCCTCGCGGAACCAGCTGACCTCCGTGTACCCCTCCGGGATGTCGAACTTGGGCATGAGGTCGCGCTTCTCGAACATGCCCGTGGTGTCGACCATCTCGGCGATCAGCCGGGTGTTGGCGCAACCCTCCTGCCAGGCGTCCGAGGAGTCGATGGCGTACATCTCGTCGGTGGACTTCAGGTAGTAGCCGGTGCCGTCGAACCTGAAGCGGTCGGGGTCGGAGAGGTTCTTGCCGGTCTGGATGCACAGCAGGGCGTCGTGGGCGGACGCCTCGTGCGAGTAGGTGTAGTGCGAGTCGTTGGTCACCAGCGGGGGGATGCCGAGCTTCTTGCCGATCTCCAGCAGGCCGTCACGGACCCGGCGCTCGATCTCGATGCCGTGGTCCATCAGCTCCAGGAAGTAGCGGTCCTTGCCGAAGATGTCCTGGTATTCGGCGGCGGCCTTGAGGGCCTCGTCGAAGTGGCCGAGGCGCAGCCGGGTCTGGAGCTCGCCGGAGGGGCATCCGGTGGAGGCGACGATCCCCTCGGACCACTTGGAGATGGTCTCCTTGTCCATCCGGGGCCACTTCTGCAGCCAGCCCTCCGCGTACGCGTCGGAGGACAGCCGGAAGAGGTTGTGCAGGCCGGTGCTGTTCACCGCCCACATCGTCTTGTGCGTGTAGCCACCGGAACCGGAGACGTCGTCCCGCTTCTGGTGCGGCTGGCCCCACTGGAGCTTGCGCTTGTTGCGGCGGGACTCGGGCGCGACGTACGCCTCGATGCCGATGATCGGCGTGACCCCGGCGTTCTGCGCGGTGTGGAAGAAGTCGTACGCCCCGTGGAGGTTGCCGTGGTCGGACATGGCGATGTGCGACATGCCCATCTCGTTGCACGCGTTGAACATGTCCTTCAGCCGCGCGGCACCGTCCAGCAGCGAGTACTGGGTGTGGACGTGCAGGTGCGTGAACGGCGGCTTTGACACGGCTTCGGCCTCCAGGGAGAACATGGGTCGAATGGGGTCCGACAGGCTGCGCACAGTCTGGGGGACAGCGTCGAAGTCTATGCCTCGGCACTGACACTCCGAGGTCTGACCCGCGTACCTTCATGCGAAGGCCGGGGGCACTCCCGCGGCCCTCCGCACGTTAGTCAAAGGGCGGACCTGCCGCCCTGAAACATCTGCACCAGGAGGCACCCAGCGATGTCGTTCCCGCCGCTCGACGAGGAGCACCGCGGTGAGGAGATCCTCGCCGTCTTCGACACCGCCTTCGGCCAGCTTCTGGCCGCCGACCCGGCCGCGTTCCGTGTGAAGTTCCGGAAGATGGCGGCCTCGGCCTTCGCCTTCTACCGGGGCACGGCGTGCCTCTTCTACAAGGACCTCGACGCCGAGAAGCGGGGCGGCCCGTACCTGGACGAGCGCACCTCGCGCGTGTGGATCCACGGCGACCTGCACGCGGAGAACTTCGGCACGTACATGGATGCGAACGGCCGGCTGATCTTCAACGTCAACGACTTCGACGAGGCCTACGTCGGCCCCTTCACCTGGGACCTGAAGCGCTTCGCCGCGTCCATCGCGCTGATCGGGTACGCGAAGGCGCTCAGCGACGAGCAGATCTCCGAGCTGGTGACGATCTACGCGGTCGCCTACCGCGAGCGGATCCACGCCCTGGCCACGGGTGCGAAGAGCGACGAGGTGCCGCCGTTCACGCTGGACACCGCGCAGGGCCCGCTGCTGGACGCGCTGCGTGACGCCCGCTCGCTGACCCGGTTCGGCCTGCTGGAATCGATGACCGAGATCCGCGACTTCGAGCGCCGCTTCGCGCCGGGCGGCGGCTCCGTCGAGCTGGACGCGGCCACGCGCTACAAGGTCCTCGCCGCCTTCGACGGCTACCTGGAGACGCTGCCGGACAGCTCCCTGGCCCGCCCGGACTCCTACCGCGTGAAGGACGTCGTCGGCCGGCGCGGCATCGGCATCGGCTCGGCGGGGCTGCCGTCGTACAACATCCTCCTGGAGGGCCACAGCGACGCCCTGGAGAACGATGTCGTGATCTACATCAAGCAGGCCCAGACCCCGGCCGTCTCCCGGCACATCACGGACCAGGCGATGCGCGACTACTTCCAGCACGAGGGGCACCGCACGGTCATCTCCCAGCGCGCCCTCCAGGCCCACGCCGACCCGTGGCTGGGCTGGACGGAGCTGGACGGCTCGGGCCAGCTCGTCGCCGAGGTCTCGCCGTACGCGGTGGATCTCGACTGGGGCGACATCGACGACCCGGAGGAGATCGCCCAGGTGGTGGCCGACCTCGGCCGGGCGACGGCCACGATGCACTCGGCGGCGGACGACCAGTCCGGGGAGTCCCTGGTGCCGTTCTCCACGGAGCGGGCCATCGACGCGGCGATCGCGGCCGACGAGGACGGCTTCCCGCCGCTGCTGGTCGACTTCGCGCACAGCTACGGCGCACGCGCGCGTGCCGACCACCAGACCTTCGTGGACCTGTTCCGCAACGGCCGGATCCCGGGCCTGTAGCCGGGGCCTTTGCCATCCGCGCCCTCACAGGCATCCTTTAGGGGTCCCTTACCGGCCCCCATGACAGACTCTCCCTTCGCTATGGACATATCCGGGATCCAGCTCAGAGCCGTACGCGCGGCGCTGTTCACGGCAGTGGTCGTGACGCTCAGCACCGCGTCGCACGTGCTGCTGTCCCAGGTCCCGCTCCCACTGAGCACGGTGGCCGCGGTCGCCGCCGCCGTGTTCGTGATCGCGTACGCCCTGGCGGGCCGCGAGCGCTCCTTCGGGAGGATCGCGGCCCTGCTGATCCCGCTGGAACTGGCCGCCGACACGGTGTTCACCACAGGTCAGCACGCCTGCTACGGCCGGGCGGGCGGCCCGGTCGCCGGTCCGTTGCGTTCGGTCGGCCTGGACGTGCTGTGCGGGGGCGGCGAGGTGGGCACCCCGCTGGCGCGGATGGCCGGGGCCACCGGCACCGACCGGCTCGCGGCCGCGGTCGCGCATGCCGACCCGGCCACGGCCTGGCTGCTGCTCGGCGCGCACATCGGCGTGGGCCTGCTCGCCGCCGTATGGCTGCGCCGCGGCGAGCGGGCCCTGGCCCAGTTGCTGCGGGCCGTGGCGGCGGCGGTCTCCACCCGGGTCCGGCCGCTGCTGCTGGCGGTCTCCGCGGTCGCGGTGGAGCGGGCTCCGGCCGGGCGGTGTCTGCCCTCGCGCGCCGCCGACCGCACGCCCACCGCCCGCGACCGGATCCTCACGTACTCCCTGGGGCGGCGTGGACCGCCGTGCTCACCCGCCTTCGTCTGAGGCGCTCCCGCACTTATAGAGCTTTCGAGCCTTCGAGCACAGGCAGTCCCCCTACGCATTCCGCACACCCACGTGTGCGCGTCCCCTTACGGAGAACATCACCATGAGCAAGCGGAACACCCAGGCGGCGAAGACGGCGGCCCGCGAGCGGCTGCGCGCCGAGCGTGAGCGCGACGCCAAGCGCGCGAAGGTCAAGCGGCAGATCGTCGTCGCCTGCTCCATCGTCGGCGTCCTGGCGATAGCCGGCGGCATCAGCTACGCGGTCGTCCAGGCCAACAAGCCCAGCTACTGGGAGGGCCAGAAGGACGCCAAGGTCGTCACCCCTGCCAACACCACGGGCGCCAAGGGCACCACGGTCGTCATCGGCAAGGACTCGGCCAAGAAGACCCTGAAGGTCTACGAGGACCCGCGCTGCCCCGTGTGCGCCCAGTTCGAGCAGACCGTCGGTCCGACCGTGAAGAAGGACATCGACGACGGCAAGTACAAGATGCAGTTCATCGGCGCCACGTTCATCGACAACAAGGACAACGGCGAGGGCTCCAAGAACGCGCTGAGCGCCCTGGGTGCCGCGCTGAACGTGAGCGACGACGCGTTCCTCGACTACAAGGCCGCGCTGTACTCGGCGAAGAACCACCCGGACGAGACGACCGACAAGTTCAAGGACGACAGCTACCTCATCAAGGTCGCGAACACCGTCCCCGAGCTGAAGAACAACAAGAAGTTCCAGGACGCGGTCGAGAAGGGCACCTACGACGCCTGGGCGATGGCCATGTCGAAGACCTTCGACGACAACAAGGAGGGCGTGAAGGGCACCCCGGGCTTCGCCATGGACGGCAAGCAGCTCACCGCCGACAGCCAGGGCACGCCGCTGATGACCGTGGCCGACTTCAACAGGGTGGTCGGCGAAGCCCTCAAGAAGTGACGGCTGGTCCGGCACGGGCCACCACGTGAAGAGCGGGCGAATTTCCGGAGTTCGCCCGCTCTGGTGCATACCGATCAGTAACCTGATCGTCCGTGACCAGTCGATACAGATCATCGAAGACGTCCGAGGGCATCAACTCCCTCAACCCTCGCCGCCGTACGGTCGTCAAGGCCGCGGCGGCGACCGCTGTCCTGGCCGGGCCGCTCGCCGCCTCCCTGCCCGCGCGCGCCGCCGGCCAGGCTCCCGCCTTCCTGCACGGCGTCGCCTCCGGTGACCCCCTGCCCGACGGCGTCCTGCTCTGGACCCGCGTGACCCCCGTCCCGGAGGCCATACCCGGCTCCGGGCTGGGCCCGGACACCGAGGTGAGCTGGATCGTCGCCGAGGACCGGGCGTTCGCCACGATCGTCGCCAAGGGCTCGACCACCGCGACGGCGGCCTCCGACCACACGGTGAAGGCCGACATCCGGGGCCTCAGGCCGGCCACCGACTACTGGTTCCGCTTCTCCTCCGGCGGCACCGACTCCCCCGCCGCGCGCACCCGCACCGCCCCGGCGGCCGACGCGGCCGTCACGAACCTCCGCTTCGGCGTGGTCTCCTGCGCCAACTGGGAGGCCGGCTACTTCTCCTCGTACCGCCATCTCGCGGCCCGCGGCGACCTGGACGCCTGGCTGCACCTCGGCGACTACATCTACGAGTACGGCACCGGCGAGTACGGCACGCGCGGCACGGTCGTACGCCCGCACGCCCCGGCCCACGAGATCGTCACGCTCGCCGACTACCGCATCCGGCACGCGCGGTACAAGACCGACCCGGACCTCCAGGCCCTGCACACCACGGCCCCGGTCGTCGCCATCTGGGACGACCACGAGTTCGCCAACGACGCCTGGTCGGGCGGTGCCGAGAACCACACCGAGGGCGCGGAGGGCGCCTGGTCCGCCCGCCAGGCCGCCGCCAAGCAGGCCTACTTCGAGTGGATGCCGGTGCGTCCGGCGATCGCGGGCACCACCTACCGCCGGCTGCGTTTCGGCAAGCTGGTCGACCTCTCGCTGCTGGACCTGCGGTCCTTCCGCTCGCAGCAGGTCAAGGTGGGCAACGGCGAGGTCGACGACCCGGACCGCACGCTCACCGGCCGCGCCCAGCTCGACTGGCTCAAGGCGGGGCTGAAGGCGTCCGACACCACCTGGCGGCTGGTCGGCAACTCGGTGATGATCTCGCCGTTCGCCATCGGCTCGCTCTCCGCCGACCTGCTGAAGCCCCTCGCCAAGCTGCTCGGCCTGCCGCAGGAGGGCCTGGCCCTCAACACCGACCAGTGGGACGGCTACACCGACGACCGCCGCGAGATCCTCGCCCACCTGCGCGCCAACGCGATCCGCAACACGGTCTTCCTCACCGGCGACATCCACATGGCCTGGGCCAACGACGTACCGGTGGACGCCGGCACGTACCCGCTGTCCCCGTCCGCCGCCACGGAGTTCGTCGTCACCTCGGTCACCTCGGACAACCTCGACGACATCGTCAAGGTCCCGGAGGGCACGGTCTCCGCGGTCGCCTCACCCGTCATCCGCGCCGCCAACCGGCACGTCCACTGGGTCGACACCGACCGCCACGGCTACGGCGTCCTGGACATCACGGCCGAGCGCGCGCAGATGGACTACTACGTCCTGTCCGACCGCGCGAAACGCGACGCGACCGCCAAGTGGACCCGCTCCTACCGCACACGCAGCGGCACGCAGAAGCTCGAGCGGGTCTACGACCCGGTGTGAGCGGCCGCTACAAGCTGTCGAGGAAGCCGAGCGCCACCCGCCAGGTGGCCTCGGCGGCCTCCTCGTCGTAGTCCGGCAGATCGGGGTCGGTGTAGAGGTGGCCGGCCCCGGCGTACCGGTACACCTCGACGTCCGCGCCGGTCCGGCCCATCTGCAGGTACCAGGCGCTGAGCCAGTCGTCCGTCTCGAACGGATCCGGCTCCGCCACATGCAGCTGGACCGGCAGGTCGTCCGCCGTGACGTCCGGCGCGATGTCCGACGTGCCGTGCAGGAGCAGCAGCCCGCGCGCCTTGTCGTCGCCGAGGGCGAGGGTCTGGGCGATCGAGGCGCCGAGCGAGAATCCCGCGTACACCAGCCCGCGCTCGGAGTAGGGCGCGGCCGCCAGCACGGCCCGCTTCAGCAGCTCGTCCTTGCCGATCTTCTCCTGGTGCTCCATGCCCTCCTCGACCGTCTCGAAGGTGCGCCCCTCGAAGAGGTCGGGCGTCCACACCTCGTGTCCGGCCGTGCGCAGCCGGTCAGCGGCCTGGAGCACCGCGGGCCGCAGACCCTGGGTCGAGTGAAAAAGCATGATGTTCATGAGGTCATGGTGCCAGCCGGGTGTGACAACGCCAGATCGCGGCAGTACCCACGACCGGACGGAAGTCACATGTTCATGACCGCCGTGAGCCGGTTAGGTTCGGGGGCATGGAGAACCTGCTGCGACCGCTGATCGTGGTCGGTGGCTCGGTCGTGCTCACGCTGGTGATCGGCTGGGCCACCGACTTCCTGCTGCGCAAGGCCGACGAACGACACCACGAGACCCAGCTGTGGGGTCTGCTCCGCCGCGGGCGCATTCCCTACCAGCTCGTGCTCTTCGCGGCCCTCCTGAGAGGGTCGTACGACGAGGCACAGCTGCTGGACGACCGCCGCGAGGGCCTGGGCCAGGCCCTGACGCTGCTGCTCATCGGATCGGCCGCCTGGCTGGTGATCCGTATCGCGGGGGCGATCGTCGAGACGTCCTACAGCCGGTACGCCAGCGCCCGGGCCCACCGCGACCCGGCCAGGGTCCGCCGGGTGCGCACCCAGGTGACGCTGATCATGCGGGTGGTGTCCGCGGTCGTCGGCGTGGTGGCCACGGCGAGCATGCTGCTGACGTTCCCGGCGTTCCGGGCGGCGGGCGCCTCGCTGCTGGCCTCGGCCGGCATTCTCGGCATCGTCGCCGGTGTCGCCGCCCAGTCCACGCTGAGCAACATGTTCGCGGGGTTCCAGATCGCCTTCGGCGACATGGTGCGCATCGGGGACACCGTGGTGGTGGACGGCGAGTGGGGCACGGTCGAGGAGATCACGCTGACGTTCCTGACCGTCCACACCTGGGACGAGCGCCGGATCACCATGCCGGTCTCGTACTTCACGTCCAAGCCGTTCGAGAACTGGTCGCGCGGCACCCCGCAGATGACCGGCATCGTCTTCTGGCACGTCGATCACACGGCCCCCGTGGACGCGATGCGCGAGAAGCTCCGCGACATCCTGCGCGAGTGCCCGGCCTGGGACGGCCGCGCCTACAACCTGTGCGTCACGGACACCACCCCGAGCACCCTGCAGGTGCGGGCCCTGGTGACGGCCAAGGACGCGGACGACATCTGGACGGTGCGGGTCACGGTCCGCGAGCACATGATCCGCTGGCTGGCCGACGAGCACCCGTACGCCCTGCCCCGGGTCAACACGGCGGACGCGATCCTGCCGCCGCCCTGGGAGAACGGCCACCGCCCGTCGCAGGACGGCGTCCCGCCCCAGCAGCGCCGCTACCACGGCTCGGCGAGGCCGGAGCGCTGACAACACCGACGACGCTGGCAAAAAGGCCGATGCGCAAAAAAGAGGGGGGCCGCCCGTACTG
>NZ_JBHUQX010000342.1:0-10500 GCF_042674225.1 Streptomyces sp. NPDC056948 | reverse complement strand
CACTCTGACACCGGGGCCGCGCCGCTTCGATCTCAGGCCCCTCAGTCGAACACGAACGGGCCCGGCGACTGCGGCCCGGTCGCCGTGCAGGTGATGGTGATGCCGAAGACGGTCATCTTCAGCGAGCCGCCGAAGGCCTCCAGGCTGTCGCCGGAGGCCACGGTGCCGCTGAGGGGGCCGACCTCGACGGGGGCGCCGGCGGCCATCGCCGGGTTCTTCGTGCCGGTGAAGGCGACGGTGCCGCCGCCTGACTTCACCAGGGTGAGCGAGGACGCGATCGAGTCCGCGCCCAGGGCGATCGGCGCGGTGATCGCCGAGGACTTGACGGTGACGGTGGCGGCGGTGCCGTTCTGCGTGGCCGTGAGCGTGGCCTCGCCACTGCCGAAGGTGCCGCAGTCCGCGCTGATCGTCGCCGTCTGGGGGGTGACGGCGAGGGCCGCGGGGGCGAAGGCGAGCCCGGTGACCGCGAGGGCCCCGGCCGCCAGTGCCGCACCTGCTCCGATTCGCTTGCATCTCATGGGATTCCGGCTCCGTTTCCGTGGGGGGGGGTGGACCGCTCGGCACGTGGATGCGGACACACTGCCGAGAGTCGAACCTGACGGTCCGTCGGAACTGACGGTTCCATTGATGCGTGTGGGGCAGGCGGCGGCAAGGTTGAAAACTGGCCTAATTACCGCCGGTTACAGCGAAGTTCGGCCAGTCGGGCCCGAGGGCCTCAGCCCGCGGAGACCGTCAGCCGGACAACCCCGTCAAACCCGGCCACGAGCACCGGCGTCTCCGCGCCGCCGAGATCCCGTACCGCCGCCCGGTCCTCCGCTGACGCGGTCTCCGCCTCGGTCACGACCGCCGCCGCCTCCAAGGACGTCGCCCCCGATGCCACCGCCATCGCCACCGCCGTCTGGAGGGCACTGAGCTTCAGGGAGTCGAGGGCCACGGTCCCCGCGACATACGTACGTCCGGTCTCGTCCCGTACGGCCGCCCCCTCGGGCACTCCGTTGCGGGCCCGCGCGGAACGGGCCAGGGTGACGATCTTGCGGTCCTCGGGGTCGAGCGCGCTGCTGTCGGTCATGATCCGAGCATACGTAGCGACCGCCCCGGCCCGGTCTCAGGGACGGTCGAGGCGGAGGCGGTCCGCCCGCGGCAGGCCCGCGACCACGAGGTCGTACGAGTCCTCGATGAGCTCCCGGACCAACTGGTCCGGGAGGTCTCCGTCGGCCGTGACCGTGTTCCAGTGCCGCTTGTTCATGTGCCAGCCGGGGACGACGAGGCCCTCGTGCTCGCCGCGCAGCCGGATCGCGTCGTCCGGGTCGCACTTGAGGTTGACCTTCAGGGGCCGCTCGTCGAGATGCGACAGGGCGAACAGCTTGCCCTGGACCTTGAAGACCGAGATCTCCGGGCGGAACGGGAAGTCCTCCACCGCCGCGTTGAAGGACAGGCAGAACGCGCGCAGCTCCTGCGGGGTCATTCCGGCTTCTCCTCCTGGGCGGCGTCCCCCGGCTCCACCGGCTCCGCGAGCACCGTCACGATCTTGTTGCGGCGGCCGGCCGCGGCCTCCGCCGTCAGCCGCAGTACCCGGCCGTCGGGCAGGTCGACCACGGACGACGCACCCGCGATGGGAACCCGGCCCAGGGCCTTCGCCAGCAGGCCGCCGACCGTCTCGACGTCCTCGTCGTCGAACTCCTCCAGGCCGTACAGCTCGCCCAGGTCGCCGATGTCGAGCCGGGCGGTGACCCGGAAGCGGTCCTTGCCGAGGTCCTCCACCGGCGGCAGTTCGCGGTCGTACTCGTCGGTGATCTCGCCGACGATCTCCTCGAGGATGTCCTCGATGGTGACGATGCCGGCGGTGCCGCCGTACTCGTCGACGGCGACGGCGACGTGGTTGCGTTCCTTCTGCATCTCGCGCAGCAGATCGCCCGCGTTCTTGGTGTCGGGCACGAAGAACGCCGGGCGCATCGCCGTGGAGACCAGCTCGGACTCGGCGTCGCGGCTGATGTGCGTCTTGCGGACCAGGTCCTTCAGATACACGATCCCGACGATGTCGTCCTCGCTCTCGCCGGTCACCGGGATGCGGGAGAAGCCGGAGCGCAGGGCGAGGGTGAGGGCCTGGCGGATGGTCTTGAAGCGCTCGATGACCACCAGGTCCGTGCGCGGGACCATGACCTCCCGGACGAGGGTGTCGCCCAGCTCGAAGACCGAGTGCACCATGCGGCGCTCCTCGTCCTCGATGAGGGACTCCTTCTCGGCGAGGTCGACCAGCGCGCGCAGCTCCGCCTCGGAGGCGAAGGGACCGCGGCGGAAGCCCTTGCCGGGGGTGAGCGCGTTGCCGATGAGGATGAGCAGCGACGGGATGGGGCCCATGATCCTGGCCAGCGGCACCAGGACGTACGCCGAGACCGTCGCCGTGTTCAGCGGGTGCTGGCGGCCGATGGTGCGCGGGGACACGCCGACGGCGACGTACGACACGAGGACCATGACCGCGATGGCGACCAGGAGGGCCTCGGTGGTGTTGTCGAACTCCATCAGGCAGCCGTACGTGATCAGCGCGGCGGCGGCCATCTCGCAGGCGACGCGCACCAGCAGCGCCACGTTCAGATAGCGGGTCGGGTCGGAGGCGACCTGGGAGAGCTTGGCGCTGCCGCGGCGGCCCGAACGGACGGCCTCCTCGGCGCGGAAGCTGGAGACCCGCGCGAGGCCCGCCTCCGCGCAGGCGGCGAGCCAGGCCACGACGACCAGGGCGACCGCGCCCAGGGCGAGTTGCGGATTCATCGACGGCTCTACGAGACCGTCGGCGCCGGGGACGGGCCGGTCAGGCCCCGCTCCGAGCGCCAGCCGTCCACGATGGCCGCCTGAAGGCCGAACATCTCGGCCTTCTCGTCCGGTTCCTCGTGGTCATAGCCCAGCAGGTGCAGCACTCCGTGGACGGTGAGCAACTGGAGCTCCTCGTCCATGGAGTGCTGCGTGTCGGCCTCGGCGCCCTGCTTGGTGGCGACCTCGGGGCACAGGACGATGTCGCCGAGCAGCCCCTGCGGCGGCTCGTCCTCGTCCTTGGACGGCGGGCGCAGCTCGTCCATCGGGAAGGACATGACATCCGTCGGGCCGGGCAGGTCCATCCACTGGATGTGGAGCTGCTCCATGGCGTCGGCGTCCACGACGATGACCGAGAGCTCGGAGAGCGGGTGGATGCGCATCCGAGCGAGCGCGTAGCGGGCGATGTCGAGGATCGCCTGCTCGTCGACCTCGGTGCCGGACTCGTTGTTGACGTCGATCGACATGGTGTGGTGCTTGTCTACTTCCCCTTGTGCACGGACTTGCCGCGGCTCTTGTGCCCGCCGTTCTGGGTGCCGTGCGTGGTGTCGTACTGCTCGTACGCGTCGACGATACGGCCCACCAGCTTGTGCCGGACCACGTCCTGTGACGACAGCCGGGAGAAGTGGACGTCGTCCAGGCCCTCCAGGATCTCCTGCACCTGCCGCAGACCGCTCTTGGTGCCGTCCGGGAGGTCGACCTGCGTCACGTCACCCGTGATCACGATCTTCGACTCGAAGCCGAGGCGGGTGAGGAACATCTTCATCTGTTCGGGGCTCGTGTTCTGGGCCTCGTCCAGGATGATGAAGGCGTCGTTGAGGGTCCGGCCACGCATGTACGCCAGCGGCGCGACCTCGATGGTCCCCGCCGCCATCAGCCGCGGGATCGAGTCCGGGTCGAGCATGTCGTGCAGCGCGTCGTAGAGCGGGCGCAGATACGGGTCGATCTTCTCGTAGAGCGTGCCCGGGAGGAAGCCGAGGCGCTCTCCGGCCTCGACCGCCGGGCGGGTCAGGATGATGCGGTTGACCTGCTTGGACTGCAGGGCCTGCACCGCCTTGGCCATCGCCAGGTACGTCTTGCCGGTGCCGGCGGGGCCGATGCCGAAGACGATGGTGTGTTTGTCGATCGCGTCCACGTAGCGCTTCTGGTTGAGCGTCTTGGGGCGGATCGTGCGGCCGCGCGAGGACAGGATGTTCTGCGTGAGCACCTCGGCCGGGGTCTCCTGGCCGTCGCTCTCCCCGTTCTCGCTCGCCTTGAGCATGGCGATCGAGCGTTCCACTGCGTCCTCCGTCATCGGCTGCCCGGTGCGGAGCACGAGCATCATCTCGTCGAACACGCGCGAAATGAGGGCGACGTCCGCTGGGTCGCCGACCGCGCTGATCTCGTTGCCCCGGACGTGGATGTCGGCCGCCGGGAAGGCCTTCTCGATCACGCGCAGGAGGCTGTCTCCGGACCCCAGCACGGTCACCATGGGGTGCTGGGCGGGGACGGTGAACTGCGCTCTCGCCTGCTCCTGCGCGGGGGTGGGAGCTGTGGGTGTCTGAGTCATGGGCCGGCTCTTAAGGCCTGCGGTTCCTCCTCGTCACGGCCGCGTAGCTGAGGGCGGCCTCGCGTTTCCAAGGGTACGACGGTGGACTGACAACGCCGTAGGGCTTTTAGGGGTGGGGTTGGTAACCGAGGCGACGGATCCCCTTGACCGGAGCCCCGAGCAGGCCTGGACATCACGCCGAGCGCCGGAAGCCGATCGTGGGAACAGCACGCCGCAACGGCCAGGGTCTGACCAGCTTCTCCGGCACCAGCCCCGCCAGGAACCCGTACCGCCCCAGCGCCGTCGGCGACTGCTCCCGGACCGACTGCACTTTGCGCCACCACGCCGCGATCTCCGACCACCCCGGCGCCGACAACGACCCGCCGAACTCCTGCACCGACAGCGCCGCGGTCAGGCCGGCGAAGGCCAGCCGGTCCGCGAGCGGCCAGTCCGCCAGGGTGCCGGTCACGAACCCGGCGACGAACACGTCCCCCGCCCCGGTCGGATCGAGCGCCTCGACCTCGATGGCCGGCACCTCGGCGGTCTCCCCCGTACGCCGGTCCACCGCGTACGCCCCGTCCGCCCCGAGCGTGACCACCGCGAGGGGCACGTACTCGGTCAGGGCGTGCGCCGCGGCCCGCGGGCAGTCGGCGCCCGTGTACCGCATCGCCTCCTGCGCGTTCGGCAGGAACGCCTCGCAGTGCCGCAGGTCGGGCAGTGCCGCCAGGTCCCACGCGCCGGTGTCGTCCCAGCCGACGTCGCCGAAGACCCGGGTGCCCTTGCTCGCGGCCTGGGCGATCCAGGGCGCGCGCACGCCCGGTGCGAGGGAGGCGACGGCGGCACGGGCGCGGGGCGGGCACTCGGGGGCCGGTTCCTCCGGGGGCGGCTCATGGCCGTGCGAGACCATCGTGCGCTCCCCCTCGTACGCCATGGAGACGGTCACCGGGGAGTGCCAGCCGGGCACCGTGCGCGACGGGGAGAGGTCGATGCCCTCGCCGTGCTCCAGGGCGTCCCAGCAGTAGTCGCCGTAGTGGTCGTCGCCGAAGGTCGCCGCGAGGGACGTCCTGAGGCCGAGGCGGGCCAGCGCGGTCGCCATGTTGGCGACGCCGCCGGGGCTCGACCCCATCCCGCGCGCCCAGGACTCCGTCCCGCGCACCGGGGCGGAGTCGAGCCCGGTGAAGATGATGTCGAGGAAGACGGTGCCGGTGAGATAGACGTCCCAGGGCGGGTCGTCCGGCCCGCGCAGCGGGGCGAGGGGATCGACCTGGTTCTGGCGGTGCGATCCCTTTCTCGGGCCCTTTCCGGCCGGGGCGGTGGACGCGATCACGGTGCGCTCCCTGACGTGGTGCGGATCAGGCCAGTCTGCACCACACCACCGACAACGTGACGCCGATCACGCAGTCATGTCCTACCAGCGGGGCATCGAGGGCGACACCCACCCCGGGTCGGCGATCCGCATGGCCGCCGCGTCGTCGCGGTCCCGCAGCGCACCGTCGTCGTCCAGCCACCGCCGGTGCAGTACGGCGAGGCGCTCGCGGTCGAGCTCCACGCCGAGCCCGGGCGCGTCCGACACCGCGACCTTGCCGCCCTCGAAGGTCAGCCGCTCGGTGAGGACGTCCTCCGACTGCCAGGGGTAGTGGGAGTCGCAGGCGTGGTGGAGGTTCGGGACGGTGGCCGCCACGTGGGTCATCGCGGCGAGCGAGATGCCCAGGTGGGTGTTGGAGTGCATCGACACGCCGACGCCGAAGGTGCGGCAGACGGCGGCGAGCTGCTGGGTGTTGCGCAGGCCGCCCCAGTAGTGGTGGTCGGAGAGCACGACCTGAACGGCGCCCTTGGTGAACGCCTCCTTGATCTCGGCGAACGTCGTCACGCACATGTTGGTGGCCAGCGGCACCCCGGTCCGCTCGGCGACCTCGGCCATGGCGGGCGTGCCGAGCGCGGGGTCCTCCAGGTACTCCAGGACGTCCCCGAGTTCCCGGGCCACCTCGACGGACGCCTCGACGGACCAGGCGCCGTTGGGGTCGAGCCGCAGCGGATGCCCGGGGAACGCCTCGGCGAGCGCCCGGACGGCCGCGATCTCCTCGTCGGGCGGGAAGACGCCGCCCTTGAGCTTGAAGGAGGTGAAGCCGTAGCGCTCCTTGAACCGGCGGGCCTGTTCCACCACGCCCGCCGGGTCGACGGCGGCGCCCCAGTCGTCCTTCTCGGCGGGTACACCCTCCGGGTGGTCGGCCCACTTGTAGAACAGGTAGGCGCTGTACTCGACGGCGTCGCGCACCTTGCCGCCGAGCAGCGCGTGCACGGGCAGTCCGAGCGCCTTGCCGAGGGCGTCGAGGCAGGCGACCTCGAAGGCGGAGACGACGGACAGCCGCAGCTTGTCGGCGGTCTGGACGCCGCGCAGCCCGCCGACGTCGACGGCGTTCTCGACCCGGGAGCGGTCCACGGCGACCTGGTCCGCGAGTGTGAACAGGCCGTTCAGCTCGCTGACCTGGTGCCCCTTCAGCCGCTCGGCGAAGGGGCGGGCCAGCTCCAGGTACTTGGCGTCGCCGTAGGTCTCCCCCACGCCCGTGATCCCGTCGGCCGTGACGACCTCGACGATCAGCCGGGGCGTGTACGGCTGGTGCACGCCCTGCGTGTTCAGCAGCGGCGGGTCCGCGACCAGGATCGGGGTCAGCCGTACGTCCGTGATGGCGAGGTTCACAGGGCGGCTCCTACGAGGTCGAGTCCGGTGGTGAGGACGGTGGTGAGGGTCGCCAGATCGGCGGGCGAGGGGTCGGTGAGCGGGGCGCGGACCGGCCCGACCCGGTGGCCGCGCAGCCGGGCCGCCGCCTTCACCAGCGACACGGCGTACCCGGGGACGCGGTCGCGCAGTTCGACGAGCGGGACGTAGAAGTCGCGCAGCAGCTTGTCGACGGTGCCGTGGTCGCCGTCGCGCAGGGCGGCGAAGAAGGCGTCGGCGATCTCGGGGGCGAAGGCGTGGACGGCGGAGGAGTAGGCGGGGACGCCGACGGTGGCGTAGGCGCGGGCCTGGATCTCGGCGGTGGCGGCGCCGTTGAAGAACAGGAAGTCCTCGGGCGCGGCGAGCGTGAGGCGCTGCAGCCGGTCGAGGTCGCTGTGGCCGTCCTTGAGGCCGATGACGTTCGGCAGGGCGGCGATGCGCCTGAGCGACTCGGCGGTGAAGGCGACCTGGCCGCGCTGGTAGGTGATCAGCGGCAGCCGGGTGCGGGCGGCGATCTGTTCGAGCTGGGCGACCAGGCCGTCCTGCGGGGCGGCGACCAGGTAGTGCGGCAGCACGAGGAGCGCGTCGGCACCGGCGTCCTCGGCGATGCGCGCGAACCGCACGGCCTGCGCCCAGCCGTATCCGATGCCGGCCACGACGGGTACGCGGCCCGCCGCCTCCTCGACGGTGATGGTGACGACCTGCCGGTACTCGTCCTCGTCCAGCGAGAAGAACTCGCCGGTGCCGCAGGCGGGGAAGACGGCGCCGGGCGAGGCGGCGAGCCGCTCCGCGACGTAGGCGCGGAAGCCGTCCGGGTCGAGGGTGCCGTCGTCGCGGAAGCTCGTCAGCGGGAACGACAGCACGCCACCGGCCATGCCGTCCCGCAGCCGCCGCGCGACCGCTTCCGGTCCAGCGCCAGCGCTCACGGTCATCTCCTTATGTAGACGTCATCTATATATGAGAATGGCGGTTGGATACGCGAACGTCAACCGTCCGAACCGTCCGATTACGATCGGCTCATGTCAGACACAGGGGGCGTCCGCGAAGTGAAGTCCGCGGCGCGCACGGTCGAGCTGCTGGAACTCCTCGCGGCACGCGGCGACCGCCCGGCCCGGTTGCAGGAGCTGGCCGACGCGCTCGGCGTGCCGCGCAGCTCGATGTACGCGCTGCTCCAGACCCTGATCTCGCGCGGCTGGGTCCGCACCGACGTCACCGGCTCCCTGTACGGCATCGGCATCCACGCCCTGCTCACCGGCACCGGCTACCTCGACTCCGACCCCCGGGTCCGGGCCGTGCGGCCGTATCTCGACGAGGCGTCCGAGGCGCTCGGCGAGACCATCCACATGGGGCGCCTGGACGGCCGGGACGTGGCCTATCTGGCGACGCGGGAGTCGCACGAGTACCTGCGCACGATCAGCCGGGTGGGGCGCCGGCTGCCCGCCCACGTCGGGGCTCTGGGCAAGGCACTGCTGGCGGAACGCCCGGACGAGGAGCTGCCCGAGGGGCCGTACGAGGCGCTGACGCCGAACTCGCACACGAGCCGGGAGTCCCTGGCGGCCGACCTCGCGAGGATCCGGACCCGCGGCCACTCCGTGGACCGGGAGGAGGGCGTGAGCGGGATCGTCGGCTTCGGCTTCGCGCTGCGCTACGACTCCCCCGCGCTGGACGCGATCAGCTGCTCGGTGCCGGTCGCCCGGCTCACTCCGGAGCACGAGGAGCGGATCGTCACCGTGATGCGGGAGATCCGGGTGAAGGCCGAGGCGACGGTTCCGGCGGGCGCCGGATCGGTGCACTGGCGTTAGCCGGAACCCGCCGGTCAAGGGCCACCGGCGTGAGCAAAAAGCGCACTTCTACCCGGCCTTCCCTGCCTCAAACGCAACGTGCTCCAGATCACACCTTCTCGGTTCACGCGTTCGACTACTTGCTTGATACAAATTGCCCGCGCGTTCCTGTCCGTCGACGGTCGTCGCCCAATCCCCCTTCTTAGCCGCTCCTTTCGCATGCCCTGGGAACGCCCGTGTTCGCCCCCCGCACCACACCCTGGCCCCTCGTCGCCCTTTTCACGGCCGGGTACCTCGCTCCGTACCTGCTGCCGACCACCGTCGGCAGGCTCGACTCGGACCTTCCGCTCTCCGCCACACAGGCCGGCGCCGTCGGCAGTGCGCTGCTGCTGAGTTCGGCCGCCGCCGGATTCGTCCTGGCCTCACGGGTCGAACGGATCGGAGCCCGCACCCTCGCCCGGATCGGCCTCGCCCTGGCCCTGTTCGGCTACGGCGGTGCCGCGCTCACCACCACCGTCCCGGCCGTCGTCATCGGCGCCGTCGTCGGCGGGTTCGGCTCCGGCACGGCCACCACCGTCGCCGCCACCCTCATCGCCGGGCAGCGGGATCCGCACCGGGCCTCCACCGCCGGGCTGCTCACCGTCTCCGCCCTCGCGGGTGCCGTGTATCTGACGGTCCCGCGCCTCGGCCCGGGGCACGGCCTGCCGCTGGCCGCGATCGCCCTCACGGCCCTGGTCGTGTGGCCGCTGACCGGCCGCCTCCCCGCCGGTGCGCCCGCCGTACCCACGCGGCACGACAAGGCCCGGTTGCCGCACGCCCGTTCGGGACTCGTGCTGGCCGCCGCCATGCTGTGCTGGTCGCTCGCCCAGAACTCCCTGTGGGGCGTGAGCGGACGGATCGGTCTTGACCAGGCCGAGCTGAGCGAGGCCACCGTCGGTGCCGTCTTCGCCCTGGGACTGGGCGCCGGACTGACCGGGGTCATGGCGGCGGGCGCGCTCGGCGCGCGGCTGGGTCGTGCCGTGCCCATCGGGGCGGGCACGGTCCTCATCGCCGGCTGTATCGCGCTCAGCGCCTCCTCGACCGACCTGACGAGCTTCGCGACCGGCGAGATCGCCTGGAACACGCTGTACCCGGTGGTGCTGTCGTATCTGATCGGGCTCGCCGCCTCGCTCGACCCGCGCGGCCGCTGGGCGGTGCTGGTCGGCTCGGCGTCCTCGCTGGGCACGGCCGCCGGACCGCTCACCGGCAGTGTGCTGTCGGCGCAGGCCGGGTTCCCGGCCATGGGCGCGGTCCTCGGCGCCGGTCTGCTGGTGATCGCCTTGCCGATGACCGCCGTCGCCCTGCACACCGGCGGGCGCCCGCTGCTGCCCGGCGCGATCCGCCGCCGCGGCGGCCACCCGGCCGCCCTGGTCGCCGCCGCCACGGGCACGCCCACCGGCGCGGTCCCCGAGATCGGCGCCCCGGAACAGCCGGTCGTGGAGATCGCCATGGAGGCCGCGGCCGTTCCCGCCCAGCGGGCCTACGACAAGGCAGGACCCCGGCAGGCGGGTGCCTCACCGGGGTCCGGAGCCCTGTAGGTCAGGTGGTGGTGCCGCCCGTGCGGGCGCGCCGGTGCACGAACCAGCCCCTCGCCGTGAGGGCCGCCGCCAGCGCGGCCACCGTCAGGACGG